>NZ_LQXP01000058.1:0-9733 GCF_003268405.1 Acinetobacter sp. CFCC 11171
GAACCGTACCGGGTTTGTCGGAGACTTTTTTATTTAAGTTAGGCCACCTGACCTAACGGGTTAATCTTATCATAGTACATTGCTTCAAACTCAAAAGGCGATACATAACCCAGTGCACTGTGTACACGCTTTTTATTGAACCAATCTACCCAGTTTAGTGTCGCAAGTTGTACATCCGCTAAACCTTGCCAATCTGCTTTTAAATATTCAATCACCTCTGTTTTGTATAAGCCATTCACCGTTTCAGCCAAAGCATTATCGTATGAATCACCGGTCGTACCGACTGATGCTCGTAAATTTGCTGCTTCTAAACGATTGGTATAACGAATATAAAGATATTGAACACCTCTATCGGAATGATGAATCACATTCTTTGGCATGCCTCGATCGTGCAATGCTTGCTCAAGTGCATCGAGCACCATATCTGTATTCATCCGTGTAGATACTTTCCATCCAACAATTGCTCGTGAGAACACATCAATAATAAAGGCGGTATAGACCCAGCCTGAGTGAGTTTGAATATACGGGTGAGTAGACCAAGGGAATTTCACCCTTAGCCCCTCGCAGAACCAGACATGAACCTCTCAGCTCATCCGGCTCCCATTATCCAACCGATGGTAAACATCCCATTTTCCAGTGCACAAAGGCATTTGGAAAATCACGCGCAAGTCGCCCTAAGGCATATCTAGCCCGTCTTTTATGACGGGCCAAGTTTTTATACTTACGCCTCATCCAGCGTATAAGATAAGCATTCATGTGTTGCCAGATCGCTGACATTGCTGAACCATGGAATCGACCATAGTATTGCTGCCAACCTTGAAGAATTGGATTGAATATTGCAGATAAATCACTTAATTCGCGATTACACATCAGATGTAGATGCCATTTCCGAATAGTCTGTCGCATTGCTTTAAGTGCATCACAACTGACTGCAGGAGAGAAATTTACATAAACTCTTTTATACTTGTCCACAGCCTTACGGGGCCTAAACGTGTACCCGAGAAAAGTAAATTGAACATCGGGATATGCTTTACGACGATTAATATCTTGGCAATAAACAATCTTTGTCTTGTCTGGATGCAATTCGAGACCACATTCACGAAATCGTGCATCGATCTTTTGTAAAACAAGTTTGGCTTGAGATAAACTCCGACAATGAATTACGCCATCATCTGCATAACGGCAGAACCGTACACTTTGAAGATGTTTCGTAATCCACATATCAAAAGCATAATGCATAAATAAATTCGCCAATAAAGGACTCACAACACCACCTTGTGGTGTGCCGCGATTCCTTTCTAAAAGATGGCCATTTATGTGTTGCATTGGTGCTTTTAACCAACGTTGCACATATAAAAGAATCCATGGAATTTCACAGTGTTTCTTGAGTGCACGCATTAGTAAATCATGGTCGATGTTATCAAAGAGACCTTTGATATCAAATTCCACAACCCAGTCATAATCCCAACTTCGTCTCCTCACTATCGCAATTGCATCATGGGCAGAACGCCCCGGACGATATCCATATGAGTTTGGATGAAATAATGGATCAATTTTCGGCTCTAATAAGAGCTTAACTGCTGTTTGCGCGACTCGATCTGCAACTGTTGGAATACCTAGTATACGCACGCCACCTGACTTCTTTGGAATCGGAACAGCCTTAACTGGCGGTGGAAAATAACTGCCAGAACAAAGTCGATTCCATAGTTTGTATAGGTTGTTCTTTAAATGCTTTTCGAATTGCTCAATAGATTCATGATCAACGCCTGGAGCGCCACCATTCTCTTTGACTTTTTTTAAATGCCTCCCAGATTAACGCTTTAGGAATATTAAATGGTTTGGTCATAAAGTTTTGCTCCTCCTGCTTGCACAGTTGACAAATCCGTAGACCTGGATAATGCAACCCCTTCGCTCCATTACCATTACAGTAACTTCAACACTACTACGAGTTGCTCCGCCCCTTGGTGACGCATTGCTATTATCAGCCTTGCCTTTTGAGCTTGTGCCTTTCGCTTGACATCGCCACCGAAGGTTCCCGCAGTTCAACGTAAGAGCCTGAATTAGGATCGCGCTGCCTCTACGCCGGACACCGAATGGCCCGTAAGCAGGTAACGGCCAAACTAATCGCGGGGTAACTTCCATCCCCGGTTTTGATGTCATTTGAGTACTTTCGACACTTGAACGGCAGTTCACTGTTGTTCGCCTTCCTAATTCTTACCTAACATCTCTACGATGCCTTTTCCATAACGCTCACGACCGGGACTTTTGATCCAAGCCGCTTATGGTGGTTTGCTACCTGCTCCTGCAAGCCGATAGCGAGGGGCCATACCCTCATCTCTTACGCCGCTTGCTGCGGCACACTAAAGTCACTCACCCACAGTTGGTCAGGATGATCAGCAGTAAAATTACGTTTCACTAAATCATCTGCTCGTTTTTGGTCATCTCGGCTACGGGTGGTTTGTTTGTTCTTACCACGCCAAACACCTTGTATACCTAGCTTTTGCATTAATCGAGCAACAGTACAGCGCGCAATAATATAGCCTTCACGTTTCAGTTTTTGCCAGACTTTACGTACACCATACCGACCTGAACTTTCCTTCCAAATTCGTTCAATCTCCTCAGCATGATGCAAGTCATGTAAATCTCGCTTTGCTCGATGTTCTGGATTTTCACAGAGATCTAGAGTCCGGTAATAGGTTGAAGGTGCGATCGGTAAAATTCTACAAATCGCCTCGACTCCGTACAGCTCTTTATTATTATGGATAAAATCCACCATTATTTGTGTGGGCGGTCGAGCTCCGCCTGGGCGAAAAAAGCGGCTGCTTTACGTAGAATTTCATTGGCGCGTTGCAGTTCTTTATTTTCGCGTTCCAGTTGTTTGATACGTTCTTGGTCTGAAAGCTGCTGTACTTTAACTGGATTTTGTTTATCTAAATATTTTTGATACCAAACACGTAGTGTTTCAGGAGTACAACCTATCTTGGGAGCAATAGCGGTGATCGCAGCCCAATTCGATGGATAATCTTTCTCGGATTCAATCAATAATTGAACCGCTCTTTCTCTGATTTCAGGGGTATATTTTACTTTTTTCATCGGGACATTCTCTCAGAAAGCTTGGTCTCCGACAAACCCGGTACGGTTCACCTCAATGATGCAACGGACAATTCATGATTACATCCATTATTATAATCATGAAAGAATACAACTAAATTTAAAAGGATTGAGCCTTGTTCAATTCAGAACTCAATCCTGTTGTTAACTAAACTGTCCAAGATTTGGGGTTCAGTTCAAATGGGCGGTTTTTTAGTTGCCTAGATTGTAGTAATGGTCCAGTTGTCTCATTTGGTAGTCGCTCATTTCAGCATCCTTAAAGAATTCATCTCTTGACTCAAGTACATCTCGAACATTCTTTATGATCTCTTTTGCCTGAAACTCGGTTAACCCAAAGGCATTGCAGCGACTCAATAGATTTTGCGCCGTTCCGATTCGGCCTTCTTCTCCCACGGCGATCGCATGTTCTTTTGGGTAAGATGCGCGAGATCCGTGCGGTAGAACATCAAATAGAGGGCTGAGTGAATAATGATGATTTTTCATGTCATGCATTAAGAAGCCATGGTTTTTTAAATGATCATCTGTATTACTGATCATCACATTCAAGACCATGCGCTTATATAGCTCTAATTGATTGCTGATTGCGTCATGGCAAATTTGACTGCAGATCTTAGACAAATGCATATAAGACATCTTTAAGTCGTCTACGCGCACTTTACGGATGTTCATAAGGCTGTGTGCGCTGATGTAGTGTTTCTTTCGCTCAGGGCAGTTACGATCAAAGCGCTCAACAAGCAAAATAGGGTTGCCTTCAACTTCTTCAAGCTCGACATTGCTGACATTCAAACCTAAAGCTTGCGCCATCTTCATTGATGCATATTCAACTTTTGCATTATCAAAGAGGTCATCGGATTTATTGAATTTCGCAATCCACTCAATGCCTTTGTGCTGTACGACCACTTTAGGTCGCGCACCCCCCATTGATGACCCATGGTGAATGAGTTTTGATAAATAATTATCGGTCATCATGCTGATCATGTTCGGGTCTTGGTGCTGATCAACTGCTTTAGATAATTTTAAGTAAGCCTGTAAGTCAGAGAATTTAACAAAGGATTCTTTGCCAACGGTTTTGACCGCTTTAGAAGACAAACTCGCCACTAAGCACCCAACTGCATTACCACGTGCCGCAATAAGCCATTCAATTTGATTGAGTGGTACGCGAGTGTGCTGGGTTAACGTAAGCTTACGACCCCAATTGTCGGGCGTAGCATCTGCAAGTACGCCAAAGCCATCTTTAGCTGCAGTGGTGTACGCTGTGTTGGGTGTAATAAATGGTAGGTTAATTGGATCAAGCTCAAATGAGTTATTGAGATCCAAATAGCTCTTACCATAAATAAAATTATAGATTGAATCTTTGAGCGCATATTGAGCAACAACTTGCGGCGTATCGCCTGTATCCAAAAAAATGTAGCAGCTCTTAATTTCTTCTTGCATGGATAGGTTTTTAGAAGTCATCACTCATATCCTCTGATTTATTATTAGCGCGGACTCGAACTTTTTTGGTAGCGAGTGCTTTTCCAACTTCGTCATTTTGTGGGTTCGCAATACTAAGCAAACTGTCTTCCAAGCCAAATACAACGAGAATGGAAATAAGATTTTTTAGGTTAGAGCTGGGTTTGCCGCTTTCAAGTCGTGAGATTGTCTTTTCATCCACATGCACACGGTTAGCCAATTCGCTAATCGTCATATTCCGGTTCATGCGTGCTGTTTTGATGTTACTCCCGATCTGAACCAACAGATCTTCAACACCCTCAAGCATAAAATCACTTGCTGCTCTTTTCATGAAAAATCTCCTCAATAAGGTCATTATATACCGATTAACCGACTTAAGCAGTATTTTATGGGTGTTTATTCAAGGTATATTTTAAGGGCTTTTATGCTATTGAGCCTATTTGCAGGGTTGGTGCATAATTTAAATTGACTTGAGAGGAAGTGCGCTGTGTAAGTGCGAGAAATAAAAGAAAGGTAAAGTAATGGATCAACCGAAAATTCTTTTGGAAATGGAGCAATTTTGTAAAACCAATAACCATGTAAGGTTAATGGTCAAGGAGATATGTCGTTATCCTGTGGGTGAATGCGTCATGGAGCGTATGTCATTAAAAACGCAGGCCATACAGCGCATAGATGACATAGTAATGTTTCACAGGTTTGCGATGTCCGCGCATAAAAATAATGGTGAAGTTGTTGACTCTGTATTTGAACAATTTAATTCAGATTGCGGTAACTTGTTTGATGATATTGAGGATGATCTAGAGATGGTATCTGGGTTTAGAATGGTATCGCCAAACTTTAATCACAAAGAGCAAAATCGCCGTGTGGGTTCATTGGCTGATGAGAGTTTAGTGATTAATTTGTGGGCCACAATTGAGCAATTCACTAATCGCTGTTTAGGTTTGTATTATCCGGGTAAGCGTTTATCGCACAAATGGCATGAGATTGAGAACTACTTACGTGATCGTGGATTAAATGTGTCTAATGCACTTTCATACCAGCTGATTGATGAGCTTCGGGTTTTAAACAATGTGATCAAACATTCTTATGTTGTAGATAAAAAATTGGCTAATTATAAAAATTTTGCAGGACTACAGGGTAAAACAATAGATAGGGTTAGGTTGAAGACATTTGATTACACTTTGGCTGCATATAGTTTTATTAGTTTAGTTATCTGCCGTACTGCTGAAAGTGAGTTTTATCCAATAACCGATCAAGATGATATTGAAGAAGCTGAATACTCAAAATTACTGAATTTTAATAATCGCG
Source organism: Acinetobacter sp. CFCC 11171 (assembly GCF_003268405.1). Taxonomy (NCBI): domain Bacteria; kingdom Pseudomonadati; phylum Pseudomonadota; class Gammaproteobacteria; order Moraxellales; family Moraxellaceae; genus Acinetobacter; species Acinetobacter sp. CFCC 11171. The sequence goes on from NZ_LQXP01000058.1 coordinate 5,872, forward strand.
TGGCATTAAATTAATCCCTAAACATTGATTTTTTGTTTAACAGCTGAGTACGAAGGTGGGTTGCATCTGCCATAAGAAAATTCAGGCAAGATTGATGACCACCTTTTGATAAGACGTTGGGTAGATTGTGACTCGCATCTGCAATGTTTGAAATTAAATCTAATTTTTGCTTATCGGTAAGCGTTCTGAAGGCTGGACCAGCTAGATGACGGATCGTGACAAAGCTTTCACCAAGTAAGCGCAACACTTCAATATCTTCGCTATGCAGCTCAATTATTTCCTTGTCTGCAGGTGTACTATTTTGGGTGTCGTTATGATTTGAATCGTGCGGTTTCATGCAAGTACATCAATGCGATATTTATCATTTAAAATAACACTTATTATTCTAAAATACAAACTTCGTTTAGTACACAAAATGGTACTAATGTGCTAAAATATGCTCGTTAGGTACAAAAAATGGTATTAAACAATGGGCTTTAGATCTACAAGTTCAAGCCATGCAAAAGCTTTAGAAATTGGTGAGCGTATCAAGCAGGCTCGGCTTAATAAAGATTTAACTCAAGTTGAGATATCTGAGATATCCGGCTTAGAGAGACGTGTAATTATTAATGCTGAGAAAGGGAAAGTCACACTGGAAAATTTGATCGCATATTTGGATGCTCTAAACATGAGGGACCAGATAGATCTGTTTTTACCGCCCCAACCAATATCGCCAATTCAACTCCATAAGTTGCAAGGTAAAGAGCGTAAAAAGGCTTCGGGTGAACATAAGGCTAACTCGAACAACAAGAAAATATTAACTGCGAATAAGGATGATTTGGGATGGTGAGAGATACAGTTAGCGTTGAATATCTTGGTATGGATGTTGGGGTGATGGCGTATACAGAGGGGCAGCCAAGTGCCTTTGAATACTCTAAGACATTTCTAGACAGTGGTATCGAGCTTTCTCCGCTGTTTATGCCTTTGGGTGAGGGTGTTTATTCATTCCCAACATTAAACCCTGAGACATTTAAGGGGTTGGCAGGCTTATTTGCTGACTCGCTGCCTGATGACTTCGGTAATCGAATTTTAAATGCGTGGACAGCACGTAACGGTCGATCTCCTGACTCTATCACCCCATTAGAACGCCTGAAATATACAGGTAAGCGTGGTATGGGTGCACTGGAATATCACCCTGTAAAAGCCATGACAGGCTTTAATGTATCTCAACAAGTCGAAATTCTTGAATTGATTAAAATAGCTCAAGATGTATTGGATACTCGTTCATCTTTAGAGGTTGATCTTAAGAATGATGGTGCAGAAGACAAGGATGCTATGCTTGCGCTTCTATCCGTAGGTACAAGTGCAGGTGGCGCACGCCCTAAAGCAGTACTTGCATTTAATGAGGATTACAGCCAAGTCCGTTCAGGTCAAACAGATGTTCCAGATGGCTTTACGCACTACTTGATGAAGTTTGATGGTGTGAGTGAGCATAACGTCAATAAAGAAACTTTTGGTGATCCTATGGGCTACGGCGCAATGGAGTATGTTTATCATCAAATGGCCGTAAAATGCGGTATTGAAATGATGCCATGTAAGTTGCTGCAAGAGGGTGATCGTCAACATTTCATCACGCAGCGTTTTGATCGCGTGGGTAATGAGAAGATTCATATTCAATCCCTGAATGGATTGGCGCATGTGGATTATAAAAAGCCGGGGTCTTTCTCTTACGAAGAAATATTTAACGTGAACCGTCATTTGCGTTTGACTGCAGCCGAGGCAGAACAGTTGTTTAGACGCATGGTATTCAACGTGGTATCTCGTAACCACGATGACCACTCAAAGAACTTTGGCTACATGCTTGTAGATAATCAATGGAAATTGGCACCAGCTTATGACTTGGCATATAGCTATAAGCCGAACTCTTTTTGGGTAGATCAACATTGGATGACTCTTAACGGAAAACGTGACAATTTTGAAATGGCTGATTTCCTGTCATTCGAGAAGTTAAGTCCAATCTTTAGTGAACAGCGGATTCGTCAGATTTTGGAAGAAGTTATTGAGGCAGTCTCAACTTGGACATCTCTTGCTGTGCAATCAAATGTGCCTAAGGTTCTGATTGAGCGCGTTGAGCAAAACCTACGTTTGAAATTCTAATTTATCTTTATTACCAAATCAGCTGCTTTCGGGTGGCTTTTTTTTATATATTCACGTGGGCCTAGATCGATAGGCTTGGACTCGCGTTTATACCAAGGCTGAAAAGAATAAAAAAAGGCAGATGATTAACTGCCTTTCTTTATTTCATAAACTGCTAGCTGGGTTAATTATTTGCAATTAACTCACTTTTCATTGTTTTAAGAGCTTTTGCGGCTTCAGCATTACCTTGATTAGCCGCCTTAGTGTACCAGTCCAATGCCTTTTTATAATCTTTAGGTACAACATCACCTTTATCGTACATTGACCCAAGAACATATTGAGATTTTGCATAACCCAAATTGGCTGCTCGTTCAGCCCAATACACGCCTTGATTAATGTCTTTGGCGACCGCAATGCCTTTAAGGTACATATTGCTTAATTCATGTTGTGAGTCAACGAAGTCTGTTTTAGCTGATTTAAGAAACCACTCAAATGCTTTGGTATTGTCTTGTGCTACACCAAGTCCATTTTGATATAGCTTTGCAATGCTGTTTTGAGCTGCAGCGTATTCATGTGCTTGCATATAGTACTCAAAGGCTTTTTGATGGTTTTGCGGAACAATGATGCCTTTTTCATAAAAGTAACCAAGATAGTAAATAGTTACTTCAGAAGGATGCTTCTTACTTAACTCGGTAAAAATATTAAATGCCTTTTGATAATCTTGTTTCATTCCAAGACCGGTAAGGTACATAAATCCAATTTGTTCCTGGGATGTTATATCGCCTTTATCGGCCGCTGCCTTGAAATATTTATATGCTTTCTGAACGTCTCTATGTGCGCCCATGTAGCCATTTAAGTATTGAAGACCGGCATAAGCTTGAGCTTCAGTGTGTCCTTGTGCTGCAGCACGCTCAAGATATTGTAAGCTTTTCTTGTAGGACTCTGGTTTACCAAAATCTGTTGCATAGATATAACCTAAAAAAAACTGAGCGTCAGCATTGTTTTGATTGGCTGATTTAGTTAACCACTCAACGACCGTTGGTTGTTTGTCGCTACCCATAATATTTTCATCATAAAGTGCCGCGCCTAATTCATATTGAGCCTTAGCATTTCCTTGTTTTGCTGAGTACAATAGCCACTCAATACCACGTTCTTCATACTTTGGGACACCTTCACCATAGTAATATGCATACCCCAATTCATATTGAGCTTTGGCATCACCTTGATAAGCTAATTTTTTTGTTTCTTCCAAATTGAAAGCGCCTGCAAAAGCCGTACTAACAAATAGAGAAAGTGAAATTGAAAGTATTGTTTTCTTGAAATTCATAATAAATATTAAGTGGTTATGTTTTATCCTATGGTACATGATTTAATCAAAAACTTTAAGTAAATGATTTAATAAAATGATTAAATTCAATAGATAATGATGTCATTTATTGATTATGCTATTTTTTATATTTGCACAGAATAATAGGGGTGGTTTATATGTCTTTAAGGCTTTGTTGCACAAAGATTTGAAATACAAAGCCCCCCCTAATTGAGCCAAATTTAAGGCGTAACTTGGGTAAGTGGTCGACCTAATTCCGTAAATCTGTTGAGGACTGCTACACGTGCATGAATTTCATTGACTTGGCTATCAAATTTTCTTGCACTGAGTTTATCCCCCAATAATTTGATGCAATGCATCTTAGTTTCGACCAAACTTCGGCAATGATAGCCGGACCATTTTTTCCATAATGTCCTGCCT
>NZ_LQXP01000059.1:0-9723 GCF_003268405.1 Acinetobacter sp. CFCC 11171
CTGACCATGATATGCCGGTGTATCGCTTAAACTGTGTTTCAGAAAGTGAACCGTACCGGGTTTGTCGGAGACTCAGTATTCTGAGAGAATGTTCCGATGACCAAATTAAAATATACCCCTGAAATCAGAGAAAGAGCGGTTCAATTATTGATTGAATCTGAAAAAGACTATCCATCTAATTGGGCTGCGATCACAGCTATTGCGCCTAAGATTGGTTGTACTCCTGAAACACTTCGTGCCTGGCATCAAAAGCATTTAGATCAGCAAAATCCTATTAAAGTACAACAGATATCTGATCAAGAAAAAATGAAGCAAATGGAACGTGAAATTAAAGAATTAAAGCGTGCCAATGAAATTCTACGTAAAGCAGCCGCTTTTTTCGCCCAGGCGGAGCTCGACCGCCCACACAAATAATGGTGGATTTCATCCATAACAATAAAGGCTTATATGGTGTTGATGCGATTTGTAGGATTTTACCGATCTCAGCTTCTACCTATTATCGAACACTAGATATTGCTGAAAACCCAGAACATCGAGCAAAGCAAGATCTACATGATTTGCATCATGCTGAACAAATTAAACGAATTTGGAAAGAAAGTTCAGGTCGATATGGTGTGCGTAAGGTCTGGCAACAACTGAAACGTGAAGGTTATGTTATTGCACGTTGTACAGTTGCTCGATTGATGCAAAAGCTAGGTATACAAGGTGTTTGGCGTGGTAAGAATAAATACACCACCCGTAGCCGAGATGATCAAAAAAGAGCGGATGATTTAGTGAAACGTAATTTTAATGCTGATCATCCAAACCAACTATTGGTGGGTGACTTTACGTATATTCAAACTCATTCAGGCTGGGTATATACCGCATTTGTTATTGACGTGTTCTCACGAGCAATTGTTGGATGGAAAGTATCTACACGGATGAATACAGATATGGTGCTCGATGCATTGGAGCAAGCATTGCACGATCGAGGTATGCCTAAGAATGTGATTCATCATTCAGATAGAGGTGTTCAATATCTTTCAATTCGCTATACCAATCGTTTAGAAGCAGCAAATTTACGAGCATCAGTCGGTACGACTGGTGATTCATACGATAATGCTTTGGCTGAAACGGTGAATGGCTTATACAAAACAGAGGTGATTGAATATTTAAAAGCGGATTGGCAAGGTTTAGCGGATGTACAACTTGCGACACTAAACTGGGTAGATTGGTTCAATAAAGAGCGTGTACACAGTGCACTGGGTTATGTATCACCTTTTGAGTTTGAAGCAATGTACTATGATAAGATTAACCCGTTAGGTCAGGTGGCCTAACTTAAATAAAAAAGTCTCCGACAAACCCGGTACGGTTCAGGGGGAATTTCAGCATGGATTTGGACCAGTATTGTACCTTCAGCTGCAAAAGGCTGCCGTGTAGCAGGAGCATAATATGGAATTATGGGTCGATATGATTAATAGTACAAACTTTGAAAAGGTTTTCTACTTTTCATTAGCTGTATTATTTAGTTTTTTATCATCTTGGTATTATCAAAGTTTAATACATATCCCATTTAATAAAGATATCGTTTTTGGTTCTATTATAACTGGTTGTGGTATATTTATTTTTGTATTTGCGACCTTCTGGTGGAGTTTTCCAAGTGCAATACTATCTGGTATTTTTGGGGGAGTTTTTTTCACTAGAAAAGTAACTTAATGAGCCTGTAAATAATTTTGTGTAATTGCTTTTCATAAATTTAAAGGTGATTGCTTAAGCGGTCACCGAATTCAATAATAAAGCGGCTCATGGCTAAACGCCAGTCGCGAATAGGCATATTCCACTTTTTAGACGCTGCATCAATTGCTAAGTAAATCACTTTACGTACAGAATTATCCGTTGGAAAGACTTTACGTTTTTTGATCGCTTGGCGTATTACGCTGTTTAATGACTCGATTGCGTTGGTGGTGTAGATGGCTTTGCGTATCTCGGCTGGATAAGCACAGAAGGTATTCAGATTCTCCCAGTGCATACGCCAGCTTTTGCTGATCTGTGGATACTTGTCATCCCATGTTTGGGCAAATTGATCCAGGGCCATCAAGGCTGCCTCTTCAGTAGGTGATTGATAAACGGCTTTTAAATCCTGAGTGACCGCCTTGTAATCTTTCCATGACACGTATTTCAAGCTGTTGCGCAGCATGTGGATAATGCACAGCTGGATATGGGTTTGCGGGTATACGCTGTTAATAGCATCAGGAAAGCCTTTTAGTCCATCCACACAGGCGATCAGAATATCCTGCAACCCTCGGTTTTTAAGCTCAGTCAGGACATTCAGCCAGAACTTGGCACCTTCATTCTCAGCCATCCACATACCGAGCAATTCTTTCTGTCCCTCAAGATTAATGCCTAAGGCAAGGAATACAGCCTTGTTGATGACACTGCCATTATGACGGACTTTAACTACAATACAGTCCATATAAACGATGGGATAGATCGCATCCAACGGACGGTTTTGCCATTCAGCAACCTGCTCCTTGACGGCATCCTCACAGCAGTGCTGTTCGCCTTGGAAATGAGCGTTGGAGATACATCAGCATCGTACATTTCCTTAAAGGTAGCAACGATTTCACGGGTTGTCATGCCTTTGGCATAAAGGGATAGAATCTGGCTATCCATTTGCGTGATACGGGTCTGATTTTTCTTAATCAACTGAGGCTCGAAAGTGCCATCACGATCACGTGGTGTGGTGATCTCAATCTCCCCATCATCGCTAAGTAAAGTCTTACTAGAATAACCATTGCGAGAATTTGAACCAGATTTACGGGCATTTTTTTCATGTCCGAGATGTTCGGTAAGTTCGGCATTGAGAGCCGTTTCAACAGTGATTTTGGTCAACAATCGGGTGAATTGATTGAGATCTTCTTCTGTTTTGATTCCTTTAGCAAATTCTGCTGCAAGGTCTTTTAGTTTTTGTTCGTTCATCATGTTGCCTGACTCCGTTGTGAATATGAACATAGCAAATTCAAGCAATTACACAATTTAATTTACAGTCTCATAAAATACTCTCCCATACTAAGAATAGGGAATATTATTAGTAATGGAACCGACATTGAATAATGGAAATTCGTTCATCCGTCACTTCATAAACTAATCTATGCTTCTCATCAATTCTACGGCTCCAGAATCCTGAAAGATTTGCTTTTAAAGGTTCTGGTTTTCCAGTTCCTTCAAAGGGTGTTCTTTGACATTCTCTGATTAAGGTATTGATACGTTTGAGTATCTTTTTATCCTGTGTTTGCCAATAGATATATTCATCCCAGGCATTTTCAGTCCATTCGACATTACGACTCGTCATCTATAATCAACTCTCTTTGTTTGGTTTTACCTGCGCGTAATTGAGCAATTGATTCGTTTAAACGAGTGGTATTATTTGGAGATGAAAGGAGATACAACGTTTCCATTAAACTGTCGTAATGATCTTGTCCCATTACTACAGCATGACCGCCTTCTTTTCTTGTAATGAAAGCGACATCTGCATCATCAATAACTTTATCTAAAACAGATTTTAAGTTATTACGTGCGTCTGTATATGTAAATACATGCATATATTTCTCCCTCATAAAGTAAGCTGTGTTAAAACGCTACTGACTAGATGATAGTGATTGAACTTTACAATCTAAAATGTACAGAATTCTGTACATGTTGTCAATTTTGTGTAACAGTTTTATATCAAATAGGCTTTGTTGCATAAAGATTTCATAACTATATGATTTTAAAAGTTTTGATTATTTTTTGATCCAAAATTAAATTTATTTAAATCAGATGCTTACATATTTATACAACAGAGCCGACTGAAGATACTATTAAATTAAAGAAGTCTAATTAGATATTTACAATCTAATAGAGTCTAACAACTTGCTTTAAGCTCTATTAATTTTGCATGGTGTCACGAGGAACCGGGATTTGCTATCAGTTCAATCTGGAATATCTGGCCCCAGTAGTCTGAAGCAATGGGATCGATGGGCAGGGCTCTGCCTTTGCTGATACCTCAGGCAGCTTAAAAGTATTTACGCCAGCCAATAGAAAAAACACCAAAGTTCACTACCAGATAGCGAGTTATAATTTAAATTTGAGTGAGTTGGGGGGATGCTTCAAATTATAAATCTTTGTGCAACAAAGCCCTACTATTCTGAAATGACAGCTTTGTCCGTTATAATTGTATAAACATTTTTAGTGTCTGGTAATTATGTCCTCATTGATCAATTTTCTATCTCGCTTTAGTACAGCAACTCTTCAGCGCAGCCAGAGCTATGCTAAATACATTGATATGAAAACGATTGAGTTCTTTGAAGAAAATGACGATGTCACGATGTATGCCCAAATTGAAGGGACAGATTATTACGATACTGCAATTACCTATAATCTTAAAAAGGACCGTTTAATTGATGACGACTGCACTTGTCCGGTTGGATATAACTGTAAACATGCTGCTGCTTTAGCCAAATTATTTTATCAAGAATATCGAGAAGGATATCTGAAGAGCTATGTTGACTCTCAGTCATCATCTCACACTCAAAAAGATCGGGTTGCAATTAATCAAGCACAACGCTGGTTAAGTGAGTTTAAGCAGTATTTACAACATACCCAGTTAGAGCAGCAAAAGACAACGAGTAATTATTTACTTTATTATTTAGATCAGCCTTTAGGTCTATTCGGGTTAAAACTTGAGGTTCGCAAAGGTAGACGTAATAAAAGTGGGACGATCACAGGTGTCAGTTCTTATACTGAATATGGCAATATTCTAAAAAAACGTCTGTCTTTGCCTGATGGGAAGCGACAATTATTTAATCAAATTTATTATTATGCCAAGCTCAATCAGAATGAGTTTTCTTATGGAAATAGTCTTGATATATCAGGCATTGTTTTAGAGCATTTTAAATCTTTCATTCAGAGTGGTGATGTCTATTGGAAACAAAAAAAGTGATGCTCCACTTACATGGTCAGAACAAAGCTATCAGCTTGAATTTTCTTGGCAAAAGAGCATTGAAAAACAGACTGAGCACTTAGATTTTGAGTTGGTCAATGGAAATGTTCGACTCAATTTAAAATCGAATCCACATCTTCAAATTCTTGTAAGTCAGCCACTTTGTTATATCGATATTCACAAGAATACGGTAGGGCAACTCTATAGTGAATATACATCGGATTTACTGTACTACCTTTGGCGGATGCCAGAGATGCCTGCGACGGTTTTGACTGAGTTTGAGCAGCTTACTCATCAATCTACAACGATACATAACTTGCCGAAACCTGGGTTTCTTCAAGAGATTGAAGTCTTACAGGGTAATCCCCAGCCAATTTTACGCTTTGGTGTTTTAGATAAATTTGATTGGAAATGGGAAGAGTCTGTTTGTGCTGAAATTGAATTCTCCTATGCAGGCGGGCGAATTAAAGCAGGTACATCAGGTGACAGTTTCATTGGTGAGCAGCATGACAAAATGGTGCGACAGCTTCGGGACTTAGTTCAGGAACAACAGTCAATCCAGCGTTTACAGCTATTGGTCGAATCACTGAAGTGGGTGAAAGATCTTAGTTATGACCAGCAATTAAAACTGGATAAACAACGTCTCGATTCTATGGTTTTTGCTTTCTATGGAGACTGGATCAAACAGCTGATGCCCATCAATCAAATTGAGTTGATGGGCTGGCAGATAGAGCATCTGGAAAACAGCCCCTTTAACCTGCAATATGTTGAAAATTTAAATATTTCTATCACTGAAGCTGAAGGCCAGCAGGACTGGTTCAATATCGGGGCGACGGTTCAAGACAGTGCAGGCAATTCTTATAATTTACTTGATGCGCTCGTAGCTTTGGTGCGAGTAAATCCTGATTTACTTGATCCGCGGACTTTTATTCATCTGCATGACAGTCAAATTTTCACCGTGAAAACTGCAGTTGATCAACCTGATTTGGCGCTATCCGCTAGGGATATTAAGCCGGTATTATTGCATCTGCAGAGCATTTTACAGCAAGAAGAGCGCAGTATTGATCGCTATGATGCGAGTCAACTAGTAGAATTGCAGCATAATCTTGGGATGACATGGCAGGTCAGTGATCGCCTGCAGAAATTTGTACATAAATTCAAACAAGGCTATCAGCAACAACTGCCGACACCACAAGGTTTTCAGGGGGAGTTGCGTCTATACCAGCAGCAGGGCTTAGGCTGGTTACAGTTTTTAAGGGAAACCCAGCATGGCGGGATTCTGGCAGATGATATGGGCTTGGGGAAAACAGCACAAACTTTAGCCCATTTACTCATGGAAAAGCAGGCTGGATATTTGCAGGATAGTCCCGCCTTAATTGTTGCACCCACATCGCTGATGCATAACTGGTTCAAAGAAGCGGAGAAATTTACCCCAGAGCTCAAGGTATTGCTGCTACAGGGGCCCGATCGCCATCAGTATTTTGAGCAGATTCCGCACTATGATATTGTGTTAACCACCTATCCGCTTCTGGCGAGAGATGAAGAGCAACTAAAGCAATATGAATATCATCAACTCATTTTGGATGAGGCGCAGAATATCAAAAATCCGCGCGCCAAAGCTGCACAGGTAGTACGGCAATTAACAGCGCGACATCGTCTATGTCTAACCGGTACACCTATGGAAAATCATTTGGGTGAGCTGTGGGCACTATTTTATTTCCTGATGCCAGGATTTTTATATTCACAAGAAATTTTTAATAAAAAGTACCGTCATCCGATTGAAAAGCGCGGTGATGAGCAGTTAAGACAAAAGTTGGTCAACCGGATTAAGCCCTTCATTTTACGTCGCTTGAAAACTGACGTAGCCAAAGAGTTGCCAGAAAAAACCACGATTGAAGTCAATATTGATATGAATGACCAGCAATCCAAGTTATATGAGGCTGTTCGTGCCACGATGCAGGCAAGCATTCAGAAAATTGTGGCAGAAAAAGGCTTTAAACGTAGTCAAATACAAATTTTAGATGCCTTACTGAAGCTACGTCAGGTCTGTTGTCATCCTAGCTTACTGAAACTGGTTTCAGTTAAAACCGGGCAGGCACACTCTGCCAAACTTGAACAGTTGATCGATATGGTCGTTCCAATGGTAGAAGAGGGGCGAAAAATTCTTATCTTCTCTCAGTTTACCTCAATGTTGGAACTGATTGAACAACAGCTCCATCACGCAGAAATTGGCTATGTGAAGCTGACTGGAAAAACCAAAAAGCGAGATGAAGTCATTACAGCGTTTCAATCTGGACAAGTGCCGGTATTTTTAATCAGTCTGAAAGCAGGAGGGGTCGGTCTGAATTTAACAGCCGCAGATACAGTCATTCACTATGATCCATGGTGGAACCCTGCTGCTGAGGATCAAGCTTCAGATCGTGCATGGCGGATTGGACAGGACAAACCGGTATTTGTGTATAAGCTGATTACCAACCAAAGCATAGAAGAGAAAATTATTGCCTTGCAGCAAAATAAAGCAGAACTGGCACACTCTATTCTAAGTACAGATCATGAAGGCGAAGCGAAACTGACGGAAAATGACGTGATGAACTTGTTTGAGAAATTTTAGTTTGGTTTCAGATTACCCTAATCATCTGTAAGTATCTGAAAGTCCGGATGCAATTTTTTCCAATGTTCTCTTAATTTTTCTTTATGAACAGAAATCATAGGTAAGTCTAGTAATAGCACTGGCCATACCGACCGTGCTTTGTCCATGATCGCGTGAAGTTGTTTTTCAATAACACGCCATGGAACACCGACTTTTTCAGCCCATTGTTCAAAGTGTTTCATCTCAGCTAAATACCAATCTTTATTTTTGGCAAGATTTAAGGCGAAATGACGCTCATTTTCAATATATACACTAGTCATTAATATATCGTATGCGGGTGATAATCTTGGCGTTGTTTTATCGTGATAAATCATACCCCAGTTCTTTAAGTGTGCATCTCCATTGGCGAGTAAAATATTGACGAGTAAACGGCTGGCAAATTGCTGAATATCAAAAATTTTGTTATCTGAATAGTGATAAATGATCTTACCGATCTGCTCATAATTTGTGGTGCTGTATTTCTGGTGTGGATATGAACCAAAGATCTGAGCAAAATCTTCAATATGAATAAGCTCTGTAGTATTAGCAGTACTCTGCCTATCGAATCTCTTAATTGCAAAAGCATATTGCTCTTGGGGTAGATTTAATGTTGGAAGGTCTTGTAAGAGTGCCATATCTACCAAACGAATCTCTGGGATATCTATTCCGACCATTTTGGCAAGGATCATCATAGAGTATTCATTCAGCGGAACAAAAGCATGTCTGGTAGAAGGAGTTTTGACAATCCAATCACCGAGTAGGCTGGATTCCGTTGCCTGTGCTAATGTAAAACGCCCATCTTTGGCTTTCATGGAAAACTTCATTTGGACGCCAGCCAAGGAAAACTTATTATTTGTCTGAATCTCTTGTTTTAATATCTGATCTGGATTCGAGATCTGAAGCTTAAATTTTATTCCATCTGGGATTTCTTCTGGATCTACTGGGGTTGCAATCAGTGCCCCAGGTAAGTCATGACCTAAAGCTGCCAATAACTGAAATTCATTGTCTATATGTATTTTGAGGCTTTGTGCTATGAGTTCGCGTAATGCACCTTCTGGTAGCAGATTTGATAGCAAGGGGTGTAAGCGCTGATGTGTAACATAGGTCTTTTCTAAAATCTTATCCGCTTGAGGATATAAAGGGGAAGTAAGCAAGCTCAAGGTCGGACGTTGCTGATCCAAGTGAAAAGAATCTGTGAAAACCAGAATATTTTTTCCGCTCTGAAATCCTGCCAAGTATCCAACGATACCGTGATGTAATGTTAATTTCAGGACTGCAACAGTATTCATGGTTCCTCTCCTCCGAGAAGACCCTTCCATGGGTTAGTCATTAAGTCATCCTGATCTTCAATAGTGACTTTAATTTCATCATTCAATAATTGTCTGATCAAATGAACCTTATCATCAGGGATGAGCATCAGTTGAGCATTTAATCCTGCCGCTATAATTTCTAAGGTCTCTAATCGAGGGTTGCCCTGACTTTCCAGTTTTTGGTACTGCTGTCTTGAAATGCCTGTACGGGATTGCATATCAATTTGCTTTAAGCCCAATTGGGTTCGTCTTTTTTTGATTTGCTGAAGTAAAGACTTATTCATTGTAGATACATTTATTTCTTTTGGATCCTATAAGAAACATATTAGTTTCTTTTTTTTTGAAAAGCAATTTATCAAATGGAGCGTAAAACTCTGTCCTTCAGGTCAGAGATATAAGCGACACGACATGAAGTGTCGTTTGATTTAACTAAGGACTATTTTCCTTGAGTTTTGATTGTTAATATAAGTACATGAAAACCTTTAAATTACGTATAAAAGACAAACATCGCAAGGTGTTAGACCAACTAGCATCAGAAGTGAACTTCGTTTGGAATTATGTCAATGATTTAGGGTTTAGGCATTTGAAGCGGAAAGGTGAATTTCTCTCTGCTTTTGATATTGCCAAATATACGAAAGGCACATCCAAAGAATGTAATTTACATAGTCAAACCATTCAGGCTGTAACTGAAGAATTAGTCACCCGAAGAAAGCAATTTAAAAAGGCAAAGCTGAAATGGCGTGTCAGCAATAAAAAATCAGCAAGGCGCTCTTTGGGATGGATTCCCTTTAAAAAGGTGGCTATCAAATATGCCAATGGATATA
>NZ_LQXP01000060.1:0-8630 GCF_003268405.1 Acinetobacter sp. CFCC 11171
TAATAATTTGTCATCCTCATATTTGGTTTGTAGATTCAATTGATTTAAAACAAGATATAAAAAATAAAACAAATAAATTTGAGATTATAAGACAGGATAAAGGTGATTATGAATATTTTAATGATGGTTTCACATACACTATAACTGGGCCTGAAATAAGCACTAAAACTATATTATGGAAAGATATTCAAAGTATAGATGTCGTACGCCAAAATATTGGAACCATTGATGAGATTCAACTCTATATATTGTGTTCAAATACAATCATTTATATTACGGAAAATACACCAGGTTATTACTATTTCATTGATCAACTGCATCAGAATTTTCCAGAAATAGATGAAATTTGGCAAATTTCAATCATTGCAGATGATTCAGGGCAACCATTCAATATCTTAAAAAAGGCAATGGTCATTGATATGAAAAGCTATTTAGCCGTCTACGACATTGGCGCATAATTTGCTTGTTTCTAACTAATTTTTTACTGTTTGATATAACAAATTAGGAAGTTGAAGTGACTACAGGCTACTTACGCGGGCAAGACTTAATTGACCAGATCCAACAACAGGATTATTCCAGAGACCTAATTGGATATCATGGCGATGTACCTCAAGTCGTATGGCCTAATCAGGCACGTATCGCAGTGCAGTTCGTGTTGAACTATGAAGAAGGTGGAGAAAACCACATCGAACATGGGGATGCAGGATCAGAACAATTCTTATCCGATATTATTGGAGCGGCCAGTTTTCCTGCCAAACATATGTCGATGGACTCGATGTATGAATATGGCTCCAGAGCCGGTTTTTGGCGGATTCATGCAGAATTTAAAAAACGTGATTTACCCATGACGATCTTTGGCGTTGGTATGGCTCTAGCGCGCAATCCTTATATCGTCGATGCGATCAAACAATCCAACTATGATGTGGTTTCACATGGTCAACGCTGGTTACATTATCAAGATATGCCGATAGAGCTAGAACGTCAGCACATGGATCAAGCGATTAGTGTGCTTGAAGCTTTATTTGGAAAGACGCCTATTGGCTGGTACACAGGGCGTGACAGTCCCAACACACGTCAGCTATTGGCTGAATTTCCGCAAATCAAATATGACTGCGATCACTATGGTGATGACCTGCCTTTTTGGAGTCGTTTGACAAATGAAAATGGTCGAACCCGTCCACATTTAATTATTCCTTATACACTTGAAAGCAATGATATGAAGTTTTGTTCACCGGGTGGTTTCAACAGTGGTGAACAATTTTATCAATACCTTAAAGACGCATTTGATGTGCTATATGAAGAAGGTGAAAGCGCGCCAAAAATGTTATCGATTGGGATGCATTGTCGTATTTTAGGGCGACCAGGCCGTTTTAAAGCACTACAACGATTCTTAGATTATGTGCAATCACATGAAAAAGTGTGGATCTGTCGCCGTGGTGATATCGCGGAACATTGGTATACACATCATGCAGTCTAATAAAAAAATATTTGGATAAAGAGGAGCTTAGCTCCTCTTTTTTTAGGCCTGTACTTAGGTAACTGACATCATAGACCTAGGTTGGCACTGATATTGCAAAACTAAATTTGAACAATCATTCAATAATTTTAGGCGATTTTATAGTGCAACTTGTTGAATTTAATAAAGCATCCGAAGCAGATGTAAAAACTTTTTTTAAAGCACTGTGTGCAAATTGAAGGCTGGGCAGAACACATTGTAGCGCAGCGTCCTTATACCTCTGTCACGCAAATCACAGAGCAAGCAGTAAAAGCCGCAAATGCTTGGACTTGGGATGAAATCAAAAATGCTCTAGATAACCATCCACGGATTGGTGAAAAAAAGGCACAGGCTGAATTAAGTAGTTTGGAGCAACAATTTTCTAATCGAGAACAGTCTGAAATTTCAGCAGATGAAGAAACTCAGTTTGCATTGCTCAAAGGCAATATCGCGTATGAGAAAAAGTACGGATATCTCTTTTTAATCAAAGCTTCTGGCCTCAGTAGTGAAGATGTACTACAGGCGCTGCAATATCGATTATTGAATGATCCTGAAACCGAAAAACGAATTGTTCATCATCAACTGGCTGAAATTGCCTTATTAAGATTAAAACAGGAGCTTAGCGCATGATTAGCTCACATATTTTAGATACCAATCTAGGCAAACCCGCAGCGAATGTCAGCATTCAATTATTTAATGCGGAAGGTAAGTTACTAGGTTCAGCCCAAACCAATGCGGATGGTCGCGTTAATGATTTTGCGCTGAAGGACTTTACAGCAGGTGCTTATAGCCTTGAATTTGCGACAGCTGAATATTTTCAGACTTTAAATACCGAAACCTTTTTTCCAAAAGCTGTGATTCATTTTTATGTAAAAGATGCCTCGCAGCATTTTCATATTCCTTTACTCATCAGCCCATTTGCATATTCAACGTATCGTGGCAGTTAAGAGCAAAGTTAAAAAATAGGGGATATAAAAATGACAGAACAAGATAAAACAGTTTCACCAGAACATGAATATTTAGGCGCAGGAAAAAGCCTTGCCTATGGTCTACAGCATGTATTAACCATGTATGGTGGTATTATTGCTCCACCATTGATTATTGGTACAGCCGCGGGACTTGAACCTGCGCAAATCGGTTTATTGATTGCGGCAGCGCTTTTTGTCGGTGGCTTTGCGACCATACTACAAACTGTAGGTGTGAAATATATCGGTGCAAAATTACCCTTAGTTCAAGGGGTTTCATTTGCAGGTGTGACGACGATGATTGCCATAGTAACCGCAGGCGGTGGGCTTTCTGCTGTTTATGGTGCGGTGATTGTTGCATCTCTAATTGGCTTTTTCCTAGCACCTTATTTTTCAAAAATTATTCGTTTTTTCCCACCGATTGTGACTGGTTGTGTGATCACCGTGATTGGTCTTTCATTGCTGCCTGTAGCGGTACGCTGGATGATGGGGGGGAACAATAAAGCACCAGACTGGGGAAGTGCTGAGAACATCAGCTTGGCATTTTTAACGTTGGGTATCGTGATTGCGCTGAATTTAACACGTAATGCAACCATCCGACGTTTATCTATTTTGTTGGCCATCGTTTTCGGTACGGTGCTGGCTTATGCCTTTGGCTTTGGCGATTTTTCTAAAGTTGCAAATGGTAACTGGATTCAATTTCCAAGCTTCTTTGCTTTCGGTATGCCAACTTTTGAGTTAAGTGCCATTATTGCCATGCTGATCGTAACGTTAGTGATTATGACTGAAACGACAGCAGATATTATTGCCGTTGGGGAAATTGTTGGTACTAAAGTGGATGCTGAGCGCATTACCAATGGCTTACGCGCTGATATGCTATCTAGTGCAGCAGCACCAATCTTCGGTTCATTCATGCAAAGTGCTTTTGCACAAAATGTCGGTTTAGTAGCGATTACAGGCGTGAAAAGTCGCTTTGTTGTCGCAGCGGGTGGGATGATCTTGGTCGTATTAGGCGTTCTGCCAATTATGGGGCGACTGATTGCAGCGATTCCTGTCCCTGTCTTAGGCGGTGCTGGTTTAGTTTTGTTTGGAACGGTCGCGGCTAGTGGTATTCGTACCTTGGCGAAAATTGACTATAACGAGCAAAAGAACCTCATCATTGTTGCGACTGCGATTGCAGCAGGGATGATTCCAATTATCGATCATTCGTTCTACGCAAACTTCCCTAAATGGGTGCAAACACTCTTTCATTCAGGCATTAGTTCGACTTGTTTGATGGCGATTATTTTAAATATTGTGTTCAATCATTTGAATTTATTTAAAAATAAAGAAGTGACTATGAGCAAAGATCAGGTGAAAAAACCAAGCATGGCAATAGATGTGCAACATTAATCATGGCAGATTTTAAGTCTTGAACCATACGATGATTCATAGAATAAAGACTATATAGAATAAAAAAAGCCCTCGAAGTAGAGGGCTTTTTTAATGCGTTAGGTTTAAATTAAATAATATTATGAGATGAAATAAAGTAAGTATTAACAATTGCTTAAGTGATTTTAAGTCTATTTAACTGTAAGTGTTTAAGCTAAAAATACATTAATTTGAAATGTGAATAGGCATTGGTAACTGAAACACATCACAATTATGCCCAGCGCCAATACGATCGATGACGGCAAAGCTACTGGGTGCTTCGAGTGTCAGTAGTGGATGATGCCATGTTCCTGCACGATAGTTGACTCCTTGGCTACCATCAGTGATGAAAGCACATAGCTGTGTAAGATCAGGGCTGTGATCATCCAACGCAGGTGCAACAACCACTAAAAAAGCTTGCGCTTGCATTGGAATAAACGCTTGTGAGCCGTTGGGATGCCGCTCTAACATCGAAATCGTAAAAGGCAACTCAGTCGTTTTGATATTTCTGAAGATGCTAATTCCAGCAACCGCATCACCTGAAATTTCTGCTTCCACGAGCGCATGATATCGCTCTGTATGTGCGTCATTGATGTGGAAAAAATCATGTCCAGTTGTACAAATAACCTCACCAAAAGGCGCAAAGCCTTCAATACTTAGAGCTTGTATTTTTATGCTGTGTGTCATGTTTAGATATCTTATAGGGCATTTGATTAAAAAAATTGAAACCATACACATAGGAAGCACGAAGGCTTCCTATTTGATTAATACTGCAATTAAGGATGTATTTTTCCCCCATAACCGTATGCGACTAATTCCCCCGTCAGGAATCATATTGATGCGGATATGCGATATTTTTTCATGCTTTAAAATCTCACTGACAAAGCTATGAATATGATCCATCTGCATGTCTTGTGCGTCGAGCAAAAATGGCCAGAACATACTTTGCGGAATCAGTTGAGGGTCAGTGGCATCTTCTACATAAATCGCTTGTATGGAAACCTGCGCAGGGAAATTGCCTTTAAAATGGGCAGTATCAATATCAATTTTCTCTATTGCACCAGATTGACCCAAAGCCAAAATGCACCAGTCAAAACCTGGTGCACGGCGACGTTTCGTTTCCCAACCATCTCCCATATTGATGCCGCGACCAGGGTTAATTAAGTTTCGTGGATGTCCAAAATGAGCATCACTATAAGCAATAACACGTCCACCATTTTCCAGTGCAACGAGGTCTAATGTGCTCGTACTGTCTTGAATTTGAACCTGAACTTCACCATAGACTTTAAATCGCGCAATACCGCCGTCTGGATATATATTTAAACGTACATGGGTAAAAACCTGATCATTTGAGACCTTCAATATATGGTGTTGGCTCGGGCCCAATACGGTATTGTCTAAGATATTAACCCATGCTGCCTGTGCTAGCTCACCACTTGGTGCAAAACAGGCTTCAACGGATGCGGAAGCTGGATAATTCCCTGTAAAGAATGTTGTATCAATATCTAAGGCTTGAATTCGACCAGCAACACCGAGTTGGATGATTGCCCAATCATAACCTGCATGGCGTTTACGACGCGTTTCCCAACCATCCATCCATTTGCCATGCTCATCAAATTTATCTTCGACGAAGATAGGTGCATTAAATTGAAGCATGCGTTTTGATTCTGCAAAAAAATCATCTGAACAATCAAGTATTTTTGCACCAATACGGTCATCAGCTAAATTTGTAAGTGCCTGTAATTGTGCAGGAATATCAAAACTTGGTGCGAGTAAAGTCGCCATATATAAAATCCATTCACTATTTTCATTTAAAACATATGCATTTTGTTTTCAGTGTTAAAAATTTAACAATTGATAAAAACAAGCATTTACACGTGTTTAGAAGCACAGCGTGTGCCAACTTTAGAATTTTTTATTGCTTGTTTGAAAAAATGGCATGCTTTTCGCTTTTTAGGAGAAAGATATTTAAAAAAACACAGGGGAGTTATAGATGGACATTACAATTATTGGTGCAGGTATGGCGGGCCTAACGACAGGGATCGCTTTGAAAAAATTTGGACACCAAGTAACCATCTATGAACAGGCAGAACAAATTTTACCTGTTGGAGCCGCCATTTCTTTATGGTCTAACGGTGTCAAATGTTTGAACTATTTGGGGCTAACCGAACAAGTCGAAAAGCTCGGTGGCAAGATGGATCATTTAGCCTATATCGATGGCTTAACGGGCGATGTTATGACGCAGTTTAGTCTGTTTCCTTTAATCGAAGAAGTTGGACAGCGACCTTATCCCGTTTCACGTGCAGACTTACAAAATATGCTCATGGATGAATTTGGTCGTGAGAAGATTCATCTAGGCAAAAAAATGGTGAGCTTCTCAGAACAAGATGATCAGGTGATCACGCGTTTTGCTGACGGAAGTGAGGTTCTGGCTGATTTATTGGTTGGCGCCGATGGTACACATTCATTGACACGGTCGTATGTATTGGGGGAACAAGTTGAGCGCCGCTATGCAGGTTACGTCAATTGGAATGGTTTAGTCGACATTTCAGAAGAATTTGCTGCGGCAGATCAATGGACGACATTTGTAGGAGAAGGTAAACGTGTTTCGCTGATGCCCGTTGCCGACAACCGATTCTATTTCTTCTTTGATGTCCCTTTAGCAGCAGGCTTAGAAAATGACCGCACACAATATAAGGCCTTATTTAAAGAATACTTTAAGGTTGGTGTGAACCGGTTCAAAAGTTGATTGATGCCGTAGATGCCCAAAAAACCAATCGGGTAGAAATTCATGATATTGAACCTTTTGCAGATTTCTACAAAGGTCGCGTGGTGATTGTGGGTGATGCAGCACACAGTACAACGCCGGATATTGGACAAGGCGGCTGCCAAGCAATGGAAGATGCAATTTATTTAGCTCGTTCTTTGCAAATCAATACTTTGGGCTTACAAGATTCATTGCGTCGTTATCAAAATAAACGTAATGAGCGTGCCAATGAATTGGTACTGCGAGCGCGTAAGCGCTGTGATGTGACCCATATGAAAGATGAAAGTGTGACGCGTGAATGGTATGCAGAACTGCGTAAGGAACAAGGCAATCATATTATGAAAGGTATTATTAGTAATATTGTAGGTAATCCATTGGATTAAAAAAATAAACTAATAAAACTTTAGCTTTCAGCAACCAGTACGGTTTATTTGTACTGGCTTTTTTTATGAAAGTTTTGCGACCCCAAAACTTAAATAATGGTTTAGGGGTTCAAAGATTTTAAATTGATCTTAATTTCTTCCATTTTTTCCACCAAAAGATTAATCATGATCTGAGAAATTTGAGAGGTTTGGCGCTTCGATGCGACACATAAAGCGATGGTCAAACTGTGTAAACCTTTTTCACGGATCGGTTTAAAAATAATCTTATTATTCTCAAGCAGTGGCAAAGCATCCATATATGACATCAAACTGATGCCTAATTGTTGCTGAACCAATGACAATATCATTCTAATGTCATTACATTCGATCTTTTGAATCGGACTAAACTTATGATGCTTATATAAAGTCTGGACATATTCACTAATAATGAGTGGTTCACTCGGTAAAATATGCCGTTCATTTAACGTATCTGAAAGATAAATTTTATCCATCCCACCCAAGGTATGATGCGGTGACATTACAAAGCCCAACGGAATTTCTATAAAGGATAAAATCTCTAATTGGCTATGGCTTTTGGGATTTAAAATTATGCCAAAATCTAATTCTGCATCGACGATTTTTCTGGAAATGTCTTCACTGCTATTCATGCTGATGTTGACGTTGATCCACGGATAAGTTTCAGCCATCTTTTGAATGCAGTCGACGATGAAACTGTCATTCAAAGCTGCAATAAAGCCCATTTCAATGTTTCCACGGTTTAAGCCTTGGATTTCATCAAATCGAGTACGCGTCAGCTGATATTCTTTTTGCCATTTTAATAAATCGGCATACAGTAATTCACCCGCAAGCGTCAGTTTTAAGCCCTGAGGTAGTCGTTCAAATAGTGCAACTCCGAGTTCTTCCTCTGCCAAAACAATTTGTCGATGTACTGCCGAGACTGAAATAAAAAGTTGTTCAGCAGCTTTGCGTAGACTCCCAGTCCGTGCAACCGCCATAAAATATTCAGAAAATCTAGAAAAAGTAATCGACATACAGGCTTCAATCTCTATCGCGTGATCAGCGAATCATAATGTTATGTATTTTAAGCGATATTCATGCCAGCTTTATCAAATCAAGCAGGGTTCAATGCTTAATGTTCTAAAAAACAGAACAATCTATGCAAATCA
The DNA here is from genome assembly GCF_003268405.1 of Acinetobacter sp. CFCC 11171. Taxonomy (NCBI): domain Bacteria; kingdom Pseudomonadati; phylum Pseudomonadota; class Gammaproteobacteria; order Moraxellales; family Moraxellaceae; genus Acinetobacter; species Acinetobacter sp. CFCC 11171. The sequence goes on from NZ_LQXP01000060.1 coordinate 8,187, forward strand.
TTCTAATAGACAGAAATGTGTTTAGATATTAATTTCGACTTAGAAAATAAGGGTTTAGCAAAACCTTGATAATGCTAAATGCTGAAGAAATATTGAAAATGTTGAGATGAACTATGAATGCCATTCCAGTACTCAATTTATTTACCCAACCTCAGTGCAGTACATTTGATGCTAACGACTGGAATATTTTGGCGCAGCATTGGTATCCCGTTGCACGTGTAGAAGATGTTTCGATTGAACCGCAACAAGTGCAATTACTCGATGTAAAAATGGCGTTGTATCAAACTGAAAGTGGAAAAATTCATTTGGTTCGTGATATCTGTCCACATCGTGGGGTGCCATTAACCAAAGGTTGGGTCAAGGGTGAAGATATCATTTGTCCATATCATGGTCTACATTATAACGGCGCAGGAAAGTGTGTAAAAATTCCCGCACAGCCAGAGC
>NZ_LQXP01000061.1:0-8627 GCF_003268405.1 Acinetobacter sp. CFCC 11171
GGTCCAGTAGCAAGCTACCTTCCCCCGCTCGACTTGCATGTGTTAAGCCTGCCGCCAGCGTTCAATCTGAGCCATGATCAAACTCTTCAGTTAAAATCATTTCGAACTTTATAAGTAAAGTTCTTAAACTTGGCTCATCAATTTTCTGACAAATATTTCTCAAATAAACTTCGAGTAATTTCTACCATTCAATCAATGAAAATAATTTCGATCGATCAATCAGTAAAAATCCACACAAGTTGTTCTTCATAATCTCTTAATGATCTTTCTAACATCTCGTCAATGCTAGAAGCTGGACTTCGATAAACTTAACAACTCAACGCTTCGCGTTTCGTTCGTTTCCGTCTATCTCGTCGGTATGGGGTGCATTCTAGAGCATTTCAGAATCATTGCAACCCCCAATTCACTATATTTTTCACGTATGTATTTTTTATAAGCGTTTTTGCTAAAAAAAATTGCACTTTTTACCTATTTTTTAAGCATTTTTTATAAATATTTAGCAAATAGTCGATATTTAATTAAGTAAATTTCTTATATCTAGCAAATCTTTTTCAGCGCTTTTAAATCTAATAAAAGTAGCTTTGATTATTTATTGATCATTAGTCTACTTTTCTTCCTCAAAGCACATCATTTTTTTCTGTCATCACACCTATTCAAGCTTTATAGACATTTTTTTGCGTGCATTTTTATATTTCCAAGCATTTTTTAACGTTCAAATGCTAAATGTTGCATGACTTCCAAGATGACTTGTTGCTTTCCACGGAAATCCTCGGCAGAAAATAGCAGCTTGGCACGTCGAGGGAGTTGTTCTCGTACCAATGCAAATAGTTGGTACTGTGCTGCGATATCCAAATCATGTAATTGTTGCTGCGCCTCACAAAATAATGCTCGCTTATACTGTGTGGTTTGGTGATCAAATAAATATCTCAAGATTCGATCAATCTGTTCATCATGATTATCGGTATTGTAATACGCCATGTTGTTGCTCTTTTTTGATTTTTGACCATTGTTCCATAAGGCCTGTTTTTGCAAAAATCATTTTAATTACATGCTTAGTCATTTTTGCTGATAAAAATACAGCCTATTTTATTTGAATAATCACTATTAACGATCACAGTCATAAAAAGCCACTATTTTTGGGCTTTAGACGCATAGAGCGCAGGCTGCGTTTTACGTACACTCTTTTTATTTTTTAGGTGCAGGATGCCAACACAGTTTTTTCCACGCTTATTCTTACTATTAGGCGGATTAGGATTTTTGGCTTTTGGTGTCGTACTCTCTATACATTCAAATTTAGGGACATCCCCTATTTCCTCGGTGCCCTATAGCTTTAGCTATATCTTTCCTCTCACCGTCGGCACATTAACAGTATTAATGCATATCGTCATGATCCTGCTGCAAATGCTGATCTTAAAATCACGCTTTCAATGGATACAGTGGCTGCAATTACCCGTGGGAATTTTGTTTGGTGCATTTATTGACGGTTTAATGTGGCTGACCCAAGGCTGGAGCATAGAAAGTTACCCACTTCAACTCCTAGCTTGCTTGGCAAGTTGCCTGATTACTGCTTTAGGTGTGAGCTTAGTGGTCAAAGCCAGTCTAGTCCTCTTGGCCGCAGAAGGTCTCTATCAAGCCATTGCTGTTCGTTATCGCCTTGATTTTGGCAACTGTAAAACCTATGGCGACATCCTCTTGGTCAGTATTGCGGTTATCAGCAGTTGGCTGGTCTTACATCAAGTCATCGGAGTCCGTGAAGGCACCATTATTACCGCACTTTTAGTGGGAACATTAGTTAAGCGGATCTTACCTAAATTAAGCTTCATTCAATTTGGCCCTAAGCCCTAAAATAAAACTCAATAAACATCTATCTGAGTAAAGACATTTTAAAGCTCGATTGAATCGGGCTTTTTTCTGGAGCGATTAAAGTCTTTAATACAGAAATAAATGTGATTTTTGAAAGGAATAACTCAATTTTACAAATAAAAAAGGGAAAGATCTCTCCCAAAATCTTTCCCTTAGAATTGAATCTTTAGTCGATCCATCGTGTAGTTATTATAGTTATTTGTTAACTCACTAAAAAAAAGAGTCCCTTGGGGAAGAGACTTATAAAAAGTGGAGTTATCGTTATGTACCCTCTAGATGGTATATATATCTCTCTAGATGAATAAATCATATACATAAAATTCAAGAAATGCAACACATTTGGCAAAATTTAAGTGTTGTTTTTATAAGGTTTTTTTTGAATTTGCTGATTTATATTATTAATATATTAATTGGTAAAAAAAAGCAGGCCGAAGCCTGCTTTTAATTCAATAACTTAACTAAAAATTCAAGAATTTATTAGTCGGTAAAAGTTACTTTTGCGATCGATTTTTTGCTCGCTTGGATAATCAAAGTTTTGTTTTCTGACACAGCATAACCTGCATCAACCACTTCCCAATCCACTTTCACTGCACCACGACCAATTGCATCTTTTGCTTGAGCTGCATTTTTAGTCAAACCCGCTTCACGCAAAATAGAAGTAATGAAAATCTCACCACCAAATGCGCCACGAGAAATAGTCACTTCTGGTGTACCTTCTGGAAGTTCACCTTCAGTAATCAAGTTGCCTGCACCTTTGTGCGCATTTGCCGCAGCTTCTGCGCCATGGAAACGCTCAACCAATTCAAGTGCAAGAATTTTCTTCACTTCTTGTGGATTACGACCTTCAGCCACTTCTTTAAGTAACTGTTGAATTTCTTCAATCGATTTAAAGCTCAACAAGTCAAAGTAACGTTCGATCAAATCATCTGGCATTGAAAGCACTTTTTGGTACATCGCACCCGGTGCATCAAATACAGCAATATAGTTACCCAAAGATTTAGACATTTTATTTACGCCGTCTAAACCTTCAAGAATTGGCACAGTAATGCACACTTGAGATTCTTGGTCATAACGGCTTTGTAATGTACGACCCATCAGCAAGTTAAAGGTTTGGTCTGTACCACCTAACTCTACATCCGCTTCTAGTGCAACTGAGTCATAACCTTGTACCAATGGATATAAAAATTCGTGAATCGCAATCGGTTGATGGCTGTTATAACGTTTAGTGAAGTCATCACGTTCCAACATACGTGCCACAGTTTGCTGTGAAGCTAACTGAATCAAGTCAGCAGCAGTTTTTTGACCAAACCACTCTGAGTTAAACACAACTTTAGTTTTCGCTGGATCAAGAATCTTAAATACTTGTTCTTGATAAGTTTTAGCATTTTCTAAAACTTTTTCACGAGACAACGGCGGACGCGTAGCGCTCTTACCCGTTGGGTCACCGATCATGGCTGTATAGTCACCAATCAGGAAGTAAACTTCATGACCTAAATCTTGGAAAACTTTTAATTTATTAATCAGAACCGTATGACCTAAATGTAAATCAGGTGCAGTCGGGTCAAAACCCGCTTTAATTTTTAATGGGCGATTCTGCTTTAATTTCTTAAGAAGATCTTCTTCAGAAATAATCTCATGTGTGCCTCGTTGGATGAGGGCAAGTTGTTCTTCAGCCGGCAGGAAATTTGACATCACAAAATCCAAATAGATCAGTTATACAATTTGTGCGATATACTAACACTTTTTCAGCACATTGCAGGCTTAAGAATCATCATGACAGCGATCTACATTGGGGTAATGACCGGCACAAGCATGGATGGTGTCGATATTGTTGCTGCTTCTTTTGATCCTTTAGAGATTCATGCAACGCTCACACTTCCCTTTGACCCAGACCTTCGTGATGAACTGATGGCACTTACTTTGCCTGATGATAACGAAATTGATCGCATGGGTAAGGCAGACGTTGCTTTAGCTCAAATGATCGGTCATGGCATCAATGAATTGATCGAGAAGAATCAGCTAGATCGTAGTCAAATCAAGGCGATTGGCTCACATGGACAAACCATCCGTCATCGCCCAGAACATGGTTTTACCCTACAAATTGGCGACCCAAACATTATCACCGAACTCACTAAAATCCCGGTGATTTCAGACTTCCGCCGCCGCGATATGGCTGCGGGTGGTCAAGGCGCACCTTTAGTTCCTGCGTTCCATCAAGCGCTTTTCCAACATGACACCATTCACCGTGTGATTTTAAATTTGGGTGGCATTGCCAATGTCAGCATGTTACCTGCGGGTAAACCTGAAGATGTCTATGGCTTTGATACAGGCCCTGCCAACATTTTAATGGATGCTTGGTGCGAACGTTATACTGGTCAGCCGTATGATGAAAATGGCAACTGGGCGGCTTATGGTCAGCCTATTCGCAGCCTGCTCGACCGCTTACAAGCGCATGAGTTTTTCTCTAAGGAACCGCCAAAAAGTACAGGTCGTGAAGACTTCAATCTAGAATGGTTAGATGAACAGATTCTCGATTGGCGTGGAGATCTCGAATATGACGAACTCGAAGATACGCCAGAAAACATTCAAGCAACCTTAATGAAACTCACCACACGTGCCATTAAAAAAGCCATTTACCGTTCTGATATGGATACCGGTGAAGTCTATGTCTGTGGTGGTGGTGCATATAATTCACACCTTTTAGAACAACTGCGCTGGCGTCTACGTAAACATGAATGGACGGTGCAAAGTACCGCAGATTTAGGCTTAAGCCCAACATGGGTGGAAGCGACGGCCTTTGCTTGGTTGGCGATGCGCTTTGTCAATCAGCTTAGTGCAAATTTACCAAGTGTGACGGGTGCTGCTGGCTATCGTATCTTAGGTACAATCACTGCGGTTTAAGAGTCAAAAACATATAAAAAAGTCTGCAATTGCAGACCTTTTTTTATATAGACAAGCTTTTATATAGATTAACTACTATATAAAAGCATAGCTAAAACTTAATTCATCATTGCCTTGGCATGTTCATTACGGAAAGCCTGTAAAATCTGCTGTCCCGCCCGACCTGTTGGGCTTAAACCCAGTCGATTTTGCTCTTGTCGAATGGCTTGACGGGTTTTATCTCCAATTAATCCATCCACTTTACCAATGTCATAGCCACGGTTAAGTAAAAATTGTTGAATCTCTCGTCGTTCCGCACGTGAAGTCCCAGGATCATCGGTTGGCCATGTCGTACTAAAGCCACCCTTGCCTTGCAAGCGATCGGATAAATGCGCAATCGCTAATGCATAACTCTCTGCCGCATTATAGCTGTAGATTGCATCGAAATTTTTAAACACCAAGAACACAGGCCCACTTGCCCCAGCCGGTGCCATTAAACCTGCTTGGCTCGATCCAGAAAGGTTACCTTGAATTAACGGCGTACCATCGGCACGCTGCAAACCACGATTCATCCAGCTGTCTAATGACTTTTTATTACGGCGACTTTCACCACTGATCGACATTCCTTCGGGAATTTTTACTTCAAAGCCCCACGGCTGACCAGTTTGCCAACCACGCTTTTTCAGGAAATTCGCAGTTGAAGCCAACGCATCCGTGGTACTCGACACCAAATCACGGCGGCCATCACCATCAAAATCCACGGCCAGTTCTTCATAGGTACTCGGCATAAATTGGGTATGACCAAATGCACCTGCCCATGAACCTTTCAATTGAGATTCATTTAAATCACCACGCTGCAAAATCCGCATGGCTGCAAAAAACTCGCCACGGAAATAGCTTTGACGGCGTCCTTCACAACTTAAAGTGCCCAATGACTGTAATAACGGATAGCTACCCGCAATATCACCAAAATTACTCTCCACACCCCAAACCGCGACCACAGTTTCAGCAGGCACACCATAAGCCGCCGCGACACGGTTTAATACATCACGATGCTGCGCCAATTTCTGCCGACCCAGTTGTACACGCTCTTCATCCACCAGTCCTGACAAATAGTCCCAAATCGGTGTTGAAAACTCAGGCTGATAGTTGAGCTTTTCAATCACAGAATAATCAGGTGTTAAATTTTGTGTATAGCGATCATAAGTTGACGCATTCACACCAGCATTCATTGCTTGCGAGCGCAAATTGGCTAAACAGCCTTGAAAGTTATTTTGTGGTGAAATGCTGCTTGTTGCAGGCATGCTCGACGCATTGACAGACTGACCATTAATAATCAACTCGGCATTTGCCTGAGTTATTGCCAAAAAAGCAGTCCCGAAAACAAATCCTAAGTGATGCTTCATACCCTTGATCTTTTTTTGAATTTAAATTGTTGCTTTAACAATAGCAGCTCAAAGCAAAAGTTAAAGGTTCAAAACGTAAATTTAAATTCATAATTTCTACTTATTTAAATTCATTTTTTAAATTTGAATTCAAAAGCAGTTATCCACAACCTTGTTTTAAATTCATTACAAACCAAACAGCGGTTTAAATTTAAATTCAAAACTTTTAAATTTAAAAATAAACTGCATGTAGAAAAAGTTATCCACAAATTCAAAATGGCGTGACAATTCATTTTTTATTGTTGATAATCAAAATATTATAGTTCTTAAAAGACTCTCTTTATAGATCCAATAAGTCTGATCAACTTTTAAATTCAAATTTTTAAATTTAAACACAACGAAATGAATTCATTTTTTCAAATTTAAATTCATAAACTTTGAATTCATTGTTTTCGGTATCGGATTTTTGAATTCAAATTCATGGTTTAAATTTAAAAACACAATTTGAATTCAAAACACATTGGTTATTTTTGATTTTGATTCACACACATCGCAGGCCATTGATACGGAAAAAACCATACGAAGATTCGCGCAGAATATTTATAAACGAACGAACACTTTATGATCAATAGTTTCTTGTCGTTTCACCGATAAGCGGTGTGATTTTGCAAAGAGGCGCAATGATGCCCGAACTACAGCGATAAAAAAAGCGGCCATGTGCATGACCGCTTTTTTATCATTCAAACTCAGGTTTAAATGGTCATATCTTCGCTAAGTGCCAGTGGATTCGGCAAAATTTTCGCCAAAGCACGACATAAAGCTGTTAATTCAGCAGTATCATTCGGCATTAAAGTGATGTGACCGATTTTGCGGCCTTCACGCTCTGTTTTGTTATACAGATGCAAATGCGCGCCATTCAGTGCCAATACATCTTCAGATTTCGGATGTTGGCCAATGATGTTTACCATGACCGTTGGACGAACAACTTCAGTCGAACCCAAAGGCAAACCTGCTACAGCACGAATGTGGTTTTCAAACTGTGAACACACTGCACCTTCAATCGACCAATGCCCCGAGTTATGCACACGTGGCGCCATTTCATTGGCATATAAGCCTTTATCGGTCACAAACAGTTCTAGCGTCAAAACACCGACATAATTCAAATGATTGAGCAGGCGAGTAATGTAGTCTTGCGCAACTGGTTGTAAGTCTGCGCTGTTTGGCGCAGGCACAATCGAATGCGACAAAATGCCGTTGTGGTGGTGGTTTTCCGCCAATGGCCATGTTTTCACATCACCGTCTTGACCACGCACCGCAATGATTGAGACTTCACGTGAGAAGGTTACAAAGCTTTCCGCAATCAATTCACCAGCAGGGCCCAGTTCAGCCCATGCTTGATCCATTTGCTCAGCGCTACGTAGCACAAATTGACCTTTACCGTCATAACCGCCACGCGATGTTTTCAGTACGATGGGTAAACCCAGTTCAGCAACAGCGGCTTGTAAACCCTCGAAAGATGTCACGGCCTTATAAGGTGCAACTGGGATAGCCAATTCATCAAACAAAGCCTTTTCGGACAAACGATGCTGTGCAATCGCTAAAGCTTGGCGCGGTGGGTGCAATGCTTTATTCTTGGTCAACACATCAACATCTGCTAACGGAGTATTTTCAAACTCTAAGCTGAAAACATCTGCGCTCTGAATGAAATCTTGCAAACCATTTTCAGCTTGAGTCGAAATCACTGGACCCAGCGCTGCAGAAGGGCAGTCGGTACTCGCTTCAAAGAAGGTGCATTGAATGTTTAAAGGTAATGCCGCTTGCGCCATCATACGACCCAACTGGCCACCACCAAAAATACCAATGGTTTTATCCATGAGAAATGCCCCTTAATTAAGCTTGACCCGGAATATTTTTACTCGCCACTTTATCGGTTTGCGCAGCACGGAAATCTGCAACATTTTTTGCGATTTCAGGCCGTGTTAAACCTAAAATTTGTGCAGCCATGATCGCCGCATTGGTTGCACCCGCTGGGCCAATGGCCAAAGTACCGACAGCAATCCCTGCAGGCATTTGTACAATTGAAAGCAGTGAATCAACACCATTTAGAATCGATGATTTTACCGGTACGCCGAGTACAGGCAAATCAGTCTTGGCTGCACACATGCCTGGTAAATGTGCTGCGCCGCCAGCACCGGCAATAATTACTTGAATACCACGATCACGTGCGGTTTCGGCATATTCGAATAATCGATCTGGAGTTCGGTGTGCAGATACTACTTCCGCTTCAAATGGGACGCCAAGCTGTTTGAGCATATTGGCAGTGTTTTCTAGCGTTGCCCAATCCGATTGAGAACCCATGATAATTCCAACGAGAGGAGTGTCTTGTGAAGCGGCCGCATTCATTGCAATGTTTCCAGAGATTAAAGTAAGAGAGAGTAAATCTCGACTAGAGCCAAGCTTTAATAAGAGCCCCGTATTATAGACTGAAAATTCATCTCA
>NZ_LQXP01000062.1:0-8395 GCF_003268405.1 Acinetobacter sp. CFCC 11171
CCTACATAGTCAAAATCAAGATAATGCGAGCTTAAGCTTAGAGCAGGCATGGCATGTGAGCCCTGCATGGATGCAAGATCTGAATGGTGAAGATGCTGCAACAGCTTCTAATAGTGCTCAAGTTGAACGTCTCAATCAAAATTTTAGTGATTATTATGCAGCTCAAGCCAAACAATTTATTGCTAAAAGTACCGTGCGTGATACACAAGTTGGTTATTGGTTCAAATTGGATGAGCATCCAGAGATTGACCAGCATCGTGGTGCAGATCAAGAGTTTTTGATTTTATCTAAGTCTTTTTATAATCAAAATAATTTACCCAAAGACTTAACCGATCAAGTTACACAACTGATCCATCAAAGTCAGTGGCAAGTCAAACAAAGCGAGGCGGATGAACGCCAAGCCAATACCTTGGCTTTGCAACGTCGAAATATTACGACCGTCCCTGAATTTAATCCGCTTACACATCGACCAGTAACACATCCGCAGCGTGCTAAAGTTGTGGGGCCTGCCGGTGAAGAAATTCATGTTGATGAATGGGGGCGGATAAAAGTCCGTTTCTTGTTTACCCGTTCCGATGATCATGGCCATGATGGCGGTGCAGGTGCGAACAATAATGACACAGATTCGGCTTGGGTTGATGTGTTGACCCCTTGGGCGGGTGAAGGTTATGGCGCACGCTTTTTGCCGAGAATCGGTGAAATTGTTGTCGTTGATTTCTTTGATGGCAATATTGATCGTCCATTTGTGGTTGGGCGTATACATGAAGCGCAGCGTAGTCCAACCAAATTTGACAATACAGGACAATTGCCAGATACCAAAAAACTTGCTGGGATTCGCTCGAAAGAAGTGGCGGGTGAAGGTTTTGGGCAATTACGTTTTGATGATACCACGGGTCAAATTAGTACCCAGCTGCAAAGTAGTCATGGTGCGAGCCAACTGAATCTCGGTAAGCTCAGTCATCCGAAAGACAAGGCTGAAAGTGAAGATCGAGGTGAAGGTTTTGAATTACGTACCGATCAATGGGGCGCAGTACGGGCAGGGCAAGGTTTATTGGTTTCGACTTATAAACAAGATGGGGCCGAAGGTGAACACCTAGATGCTGAGATTGCCAAGAAACAACTTGAAGGTAGCCAAACTAATGCTAAGGCATTGAGTGATATTGCTAAAAATCAAAAGACTGATGAAATAGAGTCAGTTGAGCAGCTCAAAGCCTTTGCGAGTGAAATTGAAAAAGATATTGCGAAATTTAAAAAAGCCATTCTTTTACTCAATTCGGTTGATGGTATTGCGCTGAGTACACCGGAAGATATTCACCTTTCAGCAACCGGTATGATTAATCAGATTGCTGGTGATAGTATTAACCTGAGTACCCAAAAAAATATTGTCGGTCAGGCGCTAGGTAAAGTTAGTTTATTTGCAGCACAAGGCGGTATTAAAGCCATTGCAGCACAAAGAAAAATTGAAATTCAGGCACAGTCGGATGCACTGGATATCTTGGCGAAGAAAGGCATCACCATTTCTTCGACTGAAGATAAAATTGAAATCAGTAGTCCCAAAGAAATCGTGATTACGGGTGCATCTTCCCAAATTACCTTAAATGGTTCAGGCATTCTTTCCAAAACAGGCGGAAAGTTTGAAGTGAATGCGGGGCAACATTTATTTAAACCTGCGGCAAGTGCAAGTCAATCAGCTCAGCTTCCTGCTTCAAATCCTCTAAAAGGGGCGCTAGAACTGCTTAAAAGTTATGGTGGACAAGACTTCTTTAGCGGTACTGGATTTAAAGTCATTGATGCATTGGGTAAGCAAGTTTCAGGAAAACTTGATGGTAATGGATTTGCGCAAGTCACAGGTATCGCGCCAGGGCCTGCCAAAGTAGAGTTTGAAACGGATCCACGTAGTGCATGGGATTCAGCGAGTCATTTTAAGCGTGACTATCAATGGGCAGAAAACGTTGTACCGGGAGCTTCAGACTTGATTCAGAATGCACTCGGGTCGTTGGGGCAAAATTTAACTTCACAGCTTAAAGATAACTTATTCAATTTAAATGCAGATTCTTTAAAAAATATAGGGAAAAATGCATTAAAAGAGGTGGGCGGACAAGCGTTAAATCAATTTAAAGACCAAGTCACCAACTCTGCACTATCTGCAATTTCATCGAAACTCAACTTGGGGCTTTCTGCTTCACAAATGGCAAGTTTGGGTCAGGGGGCACAAGGCTTATCCAGTGTATTAGGTGGAAGTGGAATGAGTAACGGCATCGTTTCTGGGTCAACTGCTGCCGCAGTTCAGAACTCACAAGCAACCATTGATAAGGACATTGTGGGCCGTAAAATTTCTTATTCCACACGCGCATTGACCTATACAGAAACCATTCGAGAAGGCTCTGCAACGCCCGCGAATGTGACAGCTGCACCCGTGGCGGTGCCTAAAGTGCCTGAAATAAAAGTAGCAGAAGTTGCACCTGCACCAGTGATACCTGTCCTTGCCAGTGACGATGATTGGGTAGATAGGAAGCAATATTCAAGCCCTTATCTCACTTATAGTGAAACCACACGACCGAAAAAGAACAACGGTTAGTGTTTGCTAAAAGATTAAGCGAAAGACAGTTTTAAATAATTTAGAATTTGAGTAATAGGTTTTTACATGACGACTGAACAAAATGTTCAACAAGAACAACAACCGACAAATAAGCCAGCGGTAGAACTGGCAATTTTTAATTTAGAGAGTGTGACCCATACCGAAGATCATAAGTTTATAGCGCATCAAATACAGGATTATTTAAAAGCATGTGGCAATACCAGCCTTGAGCAGTTAAAAGCCAATGCGAATGTTCCGACTGTAGCGAATATCTTTGCATTATCAGGGGCTGTTTTAGACTTACTTTTATTTGCCACCGAGCAAGAACAAGGTGATGCAGCGGTGCAAAAAACTGCATTGCTGAGTATGAACTTGATAGGATTGTATTTAGAACCCAAAGCAGAAGCACATGTAAGAATGGCTTTACGTCCTTTGCTGGGTTTAATGTCTGAGAAGTTATATCCAGCCAATGGTAAAATTCAAGAGGCTGATATTCGACGCATGTCTTTGCATTTAAATGCGCAAATGGCAGGGGATTTAGAAAAGTTTCTGACTGAAACTCAAGCTAAACTTCCTACTTTGCTTTCAGGCGCGACCACTTTAGGTAGCGCAATCCTGAATACATTTGCAGCGCCTATTAATTCAGGACTTGTTTCACCAACCATTAGTTTTGGTGCAAGCGCAGAAAAACGTGATCCGACTGAACAATTTAGCAATTGGACGAAACCGCTGATTGATTTAAGCAAGACAAGTGCACTTGCGAATATGCTACCTAAAATTAGAAAAGCACAGACAGGTACATTATTACAAACCGAAGCAACTCAGGCATTGAGCTTACTTCCTAATGAAATTCAAAAACAAAGCAATGCGGGGCAAAAATATACCTTGGCATGGCTCATTCAAGAAACTTTAAAAGCCATCAAAAAACAGGGTAATAAATCCAGTGCGAGTGTGCCTTTGAACCAAACAGGTGAGCACGAACAACATACGATGGGTGATACTTTAGAGTTTTTAACTTTGCAACCAGATGCATTGAATGATCCAACTTGTTCGATTCCAAGTGAGGATGCTACACCTAGTGACTCAGCAACTAACAACAGTATTAGTTATGCTATAGGTGCTGAACGTGTCAATCATTCAGATTTCTTTTTGCCTAAAGTAGGTTTTAGCTTTAGTCGTCAATATAACTCGCAAATGCATGAGTTTGACCAAAGCCTCATGGGGGCGCGTTGGATGATGCCTTTTTCGAATGTCATTTGCCAAAATAAAAACGGCTATTTGTTTATAGACAGCAATGGCCGCAAGCATCAGCTGCCTGCATCAATTGTGTATGAGGCTTATACGGTGCCTTATGAAGGCTTTAGTATAGAACCATTAGAAAATGAAGACTTGCTGCTGAATTTTGGTTCAGCGTGGAGTTTTCATTTCCATAGCTTTAATGGCGGAAAACACTATCAGTTGATTCAGCAATTTAATGAAGAAACAGATGAAAAAGTTGCCTTAAGTTATCTGTTGTTTGAACAGCAAGCTTATCTGCAAAGTATTGATTTTCAATTAAAGCGTGGCAAGCATCAACTCAAGTTTGCTTTTAATGATCAAGTGAAAATCATCGCTGCCTTTGTAGATGATCAAGCAGAGCCAGTTTCACGCTATAAATATGATACGCAAGGTAATTTAATTCAGGCAGTGGATCAAAATGGCCATGTACGCAGCTATGAATATAATGATGCGCATCAGCTGACCCGTTATACCGACCGTACTGGTCGTGGGCAAAATATCCGTTATGAATCAAAAGAGGCGAATGCCAAAGCCATCGCAGAATGGGCAGATGATGGTAGTTTTAAAACACGGTTGGAGTGGCACCCGAGACTGCGCCAAGTTGCTGTGTACGATGCCTATGATGTGCCAACCTATTACTACTTTGACCTAGATGGTTTTACTTATCGCACACGATTAGCCGATGGCCGAGAAAAGTGGCTCTCTCGTGACAGTCAAAAACGCATTACCCGTCAAATTGATTTTGCAGGCCTAGAAACCGAACAAGTTTATAACGAGCAAGATCAGCTGATTAAAATTGTACAGCCGAATGGAGGCATCATCCGTTTTGCCTATGATGAAGCAGGAAATTTAACTGAGACTAAAGATCCAGAAGGGAATATTTGGAAAAAAGAATACGATGCGGATGGTAATGTCACCAAGGAAATTAACCCTTTAGGTCATAGCACGCAATATAAATACAACAACGATAATCAAGTTATAGAAATCATTGATGCCAAAGGCGGCGCTAAAAAAATTCAATACAATGATTTGGGACAAATGACCGCATATAGCGATTGTTCAGGTAAAGAAAGCGCATGGGAATACGATGAAGAAGGCGCACTGACGGCCCAGCAGTCTGCTAATGCGCAGCAAATTAAATATATCTACAGCTCAGAAGGTAAAGACAAAGGTCAGCTTAGAGCAATTGTCTATCCTGATGGTTTAAAAGAACAATTTGAGCATGATGAAGAAGGGCGCTTGCTCAAGCATACGGATACCAAAGGTTTAAGCACGCAGTACCGTTATAATGCTGCGGGTTTGCTCGAACAGCGTATAGATGCGAACCGTCATCAAATTGGCTACCAATGGGACAATCAAGGCCGTATTCAAAAGCTGATCAATCAAAACCATGCGGAATATTTATTTAGTTATAACCGTTTTGGGCAGTTGGTGCATGAACAAGCCTTTGATGGGGAAGAAAAGCATTATAGTTACAATGACAATGGACAGCTGTTTCAAATACGTCAACCGAATATCCTGACCCAATTGGGTTATCATGCAGACGGTTCAATTGCTTCAAAAACCTATACGCATGTGCAAACACGACACAGTCAAACTGAAGAATTTGAATACAATCTAAATAATCAACTCAGCCAAGCGACAAATAAAGAAAGCAAAATCAACTTTTATCGAAATCCGCTCGGGCAGTTGGTACGCGAACATCAGCACTATAACGTGCCAAATTTAAAGCCGCTGACTGCAGTGTTGCGTTACGAATACGATGAGTTGGGCAACTTAAGCAAGACTATCCGCCCAGATGGACAAGTCCAAACCAATCTGACATATGGTTCAGGGCATATCTATGGCATCGCCTTTAACCAACAAGATATGGTGGCATTCCAACGTGATGATTTGCATCGTGAAACAGCTCGTATGTTGGCCAATGGCTTAATTCAAAGCAAAAATTATAATGATGTCGGTCTGCTGAGTTCACAAATTATTCGACCAGAACAAGAAACTACAGGTCGTGTACAGCATCAAGCAGAACGTCATTATCAATACGATAAAAACTACTTACTGACCCAAGTTGAGGACAGTCGCTTAGGTCAACTCAACTATCAATACGATGTAATTGGACGATTGATCAAAAGCCAAGGTCCGCAACTTACAGAAAGCTTTGCCTTTGACCCAGCGGGTAACTTGATTGACCCGATTGCGACACAATCATCACAAGTGAAAAATAACCTGATTACGCAATATCAAGGCAAACACTATAAATACGATGCGCAAGGCAATGTGATTGAAACGACCCAAGCAGGCAAAACGCTAAAACTAACGTGGGATAACCTAAATCGTCTGATTCAAAGTGATAACAATGGCCAAGTCACGACTTATGGCTATGATGTCTTTGGTCGACGCTTATATAAACATAGCCCAATAGAAAAAAACTTAACGTTATTTGGCTGGGATAGTGACTTAATGATTTGGGAGTCACAACAATCCAGTAATGAACAAGCGCAATATACCAAGCATTATGTTTATGAGCCGAATAGCTTTGTACCCTTGCTACAAACAGGCTATGCCGGATTTATTAAATTAATTGAAACACCAGACTACTCAAAGTTCCAAACAGAACCTTACTCAGTTTATAAAGACTCAGTATGGAAAACTGAAACACGGAAGAATAAGGCTGCATTAGAAAAAGTTACATTTTACCACTGTGACCAAGTAGGTACACCGCAAACCTTAAGTAATGAGTTGGGTGAATGTGTTTGGGAAATTAAGCAGAATACATGGGGTATTGCTTTAGAAATTAAGGCTAGTGAAAACCTACTTGAACAAACAAATATTCGTTTCCAAGGCCAATATTACGACAAGGAGACAGGTTTACATTATAACCGCTACAGATATTATGAGCCGCATAGTGCAAGGTATGTAAGTAAAGATCCAATAGGACTAGAAGGTGGATTGAATAACTTGGCTTATGTGAATGATCCTAATTTGTGGGTCGATCCAGAAGGATTAAATAGTTTTAATTTTGGTGAAATGTTTGGAATTCCAGCAAGTGCTCAAGCTAGAATAGCATATGAAGGACAGCGTAATTATGATTGTTGGATGAAAACAGGGAGACAATGTGAAATTGCAGTAGAACCTTTGTTTGATTATGTAATATGTACTGGAGGATTCTCAGCATTTGGAGGTTCTAAGATATATAATTTACATAATGGTAATGTCTATACCGCGGGTGGTATTTCGTTAACTGGAACTAAAGATATGAAAGATCATGCAAAAACGGTAGGAGATATTGCTGAAAAAAGTATAGATAATAAATTTAAAATAGGAGCTACTAAGCTGAATAAACTAAGAAAAATGTTTAGTGGTAGCTGCATGGCAGGATATATATTAAATAAACCATCAGGTTTGACAAATTCAAAAGCTACTGATGAATTTCTAACAGGCATGGGAATATCTCAGAGTGTTGGATGGTGGGGAGCTAGGATTGGAGTTACAACTCCTGCTGGCTCCTTCTTTGATAGGAATGGACCTGTTGGTGTGGAAGTTGGTATGGGTACTCCTGGAGTAGATATAAGTGTAAGTGATAGTAAGCCTACTTTAGTTCGTACACAAGATTAGAGGTTATAAAATGAAAAAAATACTATGTTATATTATACTATCTCTTTTACTTATAAACTGCACATCATTAAATAATAGTAAAAATGATGAAATAGATTTAAAAGAATTATCTGAAAAACTATTTAAAGAATATAGTTTTAGTTATGAGACTCTCCGGAAAAAAAGCTCTACTCAACTTGTGGTTTTAAAAATAAGTAAAGAAAATTTCTCTAATAATGATTATGAAAAAATAAAAAAAGCGTTATTAGCTGATAAATGGAGTTTGATTGATTCATATAATAACTATTATAGTTTTTGTAAAACAAATGATTACTCTGTTGATATATTAAATCCTATTTATAGTAAACATTACTCAAGAGATGGTGATGAAGTTAACTTTACTAGTAATGATTATTGGTATTTCGCTTTTTATTACAATAAATTAGGGATTAATACATGTATGGAATATTACAGAAATTAAAACGCCATTTACTCGCTGAGAATAATTTAACTTTATTTGGTTGAGAAAGATGAATTAGAACGGGTTGTATTTTATCACTGTGTAGGTACTCCACAAACTCTCATTAAGTAAGCGTCTGCTGATGCGCAGCAAGTCAAATATATCAACAGTTCAGAGGGAAAAGACAAAGGCCAGCTTAAAGCAATTGTTTATCCTGATGGTTTAAAAGAACAATTTGAACATGATGAAGAAGGACGCTTGCTGAAGCATACGGATACCAAAGGTTTAAACACGCAGTACCGTTATAATGCTGCGGGTTTGCTCGAACAGTGTATAGATGCGAACCGCCATCAAATTGGCTACCAATGGGACAATCAAGGGCGTATTCAAAAGCTTACCAATCAAAACCATGCGGAATATTTATTTAGTTATAACCGTTTTGGGCAATTGGTACATGAACAAGCTTTTGATGGGGAAGAAAAGAA
>NZ_LQXP01000063.1:0-6941 GCF_003268405.1 Acinetobacter sp. CFCC 11171
CCAGCGGATTTTGTAGAAAAGGCAAAAGAAGCAATTCAAAAGAGTAAACCTGACTTTGCAAAACGAGTAAAAGAAGTGCTATTCAATATTCAAGTTGAGAACAGCTATAAAAATCAACTAGAAAGAGAAGCTTTACAACGTAAACTTGATCAACAAGAGGAAGAACGTAGACGTAAGATCCATGAAAAAAATGAACAAATAAGACAATTGCATCTTGCTGAAGTAGAGTTTTCACGACGAAAACAGCCAAAAAATGAAAATAATGGCTTTGATAGCAAAAATGACTTCGATAATTAACCGTAAATCGCTCTATTTTGCGTTTTAAGGCATATTTGATCTTTTCTGCATAAAAGTATAGTTGAAGTAAGTAAAACCTCTTAGAACGCAAATAGTGAGCATTTAGCGAGTGTCTACGAGCGCCACAATGAAAGTTTGCCTATTTCCCCCCTCTGAAAAACTGTTTTTACTGAATTACAGTAAATTTTGCTTAGCGAGTGTCTACGAGCGCCACAATGAAGCTTTTGCTTTTCAAAAAGCATGAGCGAAGCGAATGCATTATTCATGCTTTTGCTTTTTGAATTCTAGATGAGTGAGGAAAAAACTGCCCCAACGAAGCGAGAGAAACGAGCTTCAATAGAGTACGAGCTTTAGCGAGTACCAAGGGCAGTTTTTATAGCCCGAATTTGAAAAAAATTCCCTTTTATTCTTTTAAAAAGCTTTTAAAAGCTTTTAGACCCCCTTCTAGCCCATGTATAGCAAGGCTTTCAGACTTTAAAAAAGTACTTTTGGAGGACAACTAAGTACTTTTGGAGGACAAAAAGCACTTTAAAAAGTACTTTTGGAGGACTTTAAAAGTACTTTTGGAGGACAACTAAGTACATTAAATAAATTGTACTTTATTGTTAAAAAAGTACAAAAATAATAGTCAAATAATAATCAGATTGCTATATTCGAGTACACCATATTTAAAGTACCTTAAAGGTATTAAAGTTAACTTATGAATGAACAAAACAAAAAGACCTATCCACCATCTTGGGTAGTAATGCAAAACAGTATTCAAGAGTGCTTTAAAAGTATGAGTATTGATGAGAAACGTTTATTAATTCTCGCAAGCCCAATAGCTAGGACAACGAATGCAACAGAAAAAGATGCCATAGCTATTACCGCCGAAAAATTTGCTATGGAATGTAATATAAAAACCCATTCAGCATATAAATCACTTGTAGATGCAAGTAAGGCTCTTATTAAGCGTTACTTCTGTTATCTAGATGAAAAGGGTCGTAAGACATACTGTAATTGGGTTATTCGAGCTAGATATGAAGATGGTTCTGTATCTATTTGTTTTCCAGATGAAGTTCTTTTGATGCTTAAAGAGTTTGATAAGCTAAATCCTTATACCAAGTATAAAAAAGATATAGTTCTGAAATTAAAAAAAGACTATTCATTTGATTTCTATCATTTAGCAAAAAAACATCAAGCTATGGGACAGTTTGAAATGTCCTTAGAATTGATAAAAATAGAATTTGGCTTACCTGAGTCTTATCAGGACTTAAGTAATTTAAAAAAACGTGTGATTACACCTTCATTAAAGGAAATCACAGAAAATACAGATATAAACCTGACCTATGAGAATATAAAAAGTGGGCGTTCAGTTGTTGGCTTTAAATTTATAGTGAAAGAAAAACCTAAGCCAAAACTCACAGCACCAACAAGAGATACAAAAACCATAGATATGTTCTGCAATCTATCTGATGCTCAAATCAACAAGTACAGCGCTATTTTATCTCAACTTTCTGAACTATCAGACCTCAGTAATTTTCCTGATTATGCTAGTTTTGCCCTTTGGATTAGTGGCATCTTACGAGATCCAAAAAGTGTAAGAGAAGAAACAGCTAAACGAATTTTTAAATCTCTGCATAGCAAGACGGATTTCAAACCATGAGAACTAGAGCTGAATTAGCCGCAATGAGTTGTGAAGAACTCAAAGACTATGAACAAAGTTTACTTGCACTCTGGACGCCAAGAATGGCTCTTGAAAGTGACATTGAAAGGTTACGCACTCATCGCAGCGAATTATTGGAGATTTTTAAAAAATTAAAACATCCTGGCGTTCCTGAAAATGAACGTTTAAAAAACTCTATTTTATCTCTCAATAGTAAGATTGAAGATTTAGAAGATGAATTAGATGATCTTATTCAAGACGAACGCTTAAATCATACTGACTAAATTATTCAGTTTATTTAATTAAAACTGTGAAACATTGATTAAACATTAGGCGTGGAACATGAAAAATCATAAAAAAAGCCCGGTCATGGAAACTCGGGCTATCAACTAGGAACTACAGCGTTGAATTATAAGGATAATTATAAAGCATTTCGTATAAGGTGTATTATGTTAATTTTAGATAAACTATAGAATCCATTAGTTTTTAAACCAATAAATTAAATATTTTATGGAACTCCAGAATATTTATTCAGGCGATACTTAAGCAATAAGGGTAGGGTGATTACATAAAGTATTGCAGCTAATGCCCATACCATTCCAGGAGCTGATGCCTGAGTCATAAAATAGAGGCTAGTAACTAATACAGGACCAATTATAGCCCCCAGACTATTAAAACTGCTTAATAGCCCTTGTAATTCACCTTGTCTTTCATCACTAATACCTCTGGACATCATTGCTTGCAAAGCAGGAGCGGCTACTCCACCAAGGGCAAACAATGGTAACAACGCAAAAGGCACCCATTCTTCAACAGCAATAGATAAAAGAAGTAAACCAATTGCATCGCAAGCTATTCCACATAACAACGTATTTTTCTCTCCAAACCTCTTTACCATAGGGGCGATAGCAAAAGCCTGTGCAATAGAATGGCATATTCCATAACTAGCAAGGGAAACACCTGCAATAAATATACTCCAGCCATAACGATCCTGCCCATAGATAACCCATAAAGTTGCGGGGACTTGTGAAACCAATGTGATAATTAAAAAGATACCAAGCAATGGAGCCATATTAGGTTGAGTGATCAAATAGGATAATTTCTTTAATATTGATTGCTCCTGAACCTTCTCAGTCATTTTATTGCTGTGTTTTGATTCTTTTAATAAGACTGCTGTCATTATTAAATTAATCCCATTCATAAAAGCAGCAGCAAAGAACGGTGCATGTAAGTTCCATTCACCCAAAACTCCACCTATTACCGGACCCGCTATAAACCCAATACCAAAGACAGCTCCAAGGAGACCAAACCTTTTTGCACGCTCATGGGCTGGAGTAATATCTGAAACATAAGCTGTTGCAACAGCCATGTTGGCACCTGTAATTCCCGCAAAAATACGACCAATATATAGCCACAATAGAGAAGGAGCAGCAGCCATTAGGAGATAATCAGCCGTTGCACCAGCAATTGAAATAATTAATACAGGTCGACGTCCAAATCGGTCACTCAACGCTCCAAGGATAGGTGCAAAAATGAACTGCATCAGAGCATACACAGCTAATAAAGCACCATAGTGAACACCGCCTGCTTCAGCTCCAGCCAATGACCGTAATAATTCAGGCAAGATCGGCATAATTAAACCAATCCCAACAGCATCCAGAAATATAGTGATTAAAATCACGCTCAATGATTTCTTCACAAATGCCTTCTCTAGCAATGATAGAATTAATATTCTCTCACACACTCCCTATCAGTGATAGATTTATGAGTAAAAAAGATATTGCACCTCAACGTCTGACACGTGAAATAGTCCTGCGTACCGCATTGGATATGTTGAATGAAGAAGGCATAGATTCAATAACCACACGCAAGCTAGCTCAACGATTGGGTATTAAATCTCCAACTCTATATTGGCATTTCAAGAATAAATCCTTGTTAATGGAAGCAATGGCGGAAACCATTATAAATGAACACCATTTAGTTTCTTTACCCATCGATGGGATGACATGGCAAGATTGGTTGCTCGCTAATTCTGTAAGCTTTCGTCGAGCACTACTAGCTTACCGTGATGGTGCTCGTCTACATGCAAGAACTAGCCCCAGTCAAGGACATTTCAACACGATTGAGGCCCAAGTTGCGCTGTTATCTCATGCTGGGTTTTCTCCTGTTGAAGCAGTTGCATTACTTATGACATTAGGAAGGTTTATTGTTGGGTGGGTCCTTGAGGAGCAGCAAGAAGAAATAAGATCAGACCCACCATTCGAAGCCGATCCAACTATATATCCACTCATGCTCCAAGGAGTGAATACCTTACAAAATATGAATGCGGATGACATTTTTGAAAATGGGATTCGTATGGTGATTATCGGTGCTGAAAGACAACTTGATATTAAAATGCAAACTTAACTCTATACTGCTTTAAGCAACTGTTCTATTTAGTAATAAAGCTTTTATCCTTAATTATTTAACATAATAGAGGTTATACGAAACGCAATTTAAAATATTATTGTTTTTCATATAGTTATAAAATTTTGACTGACTTCAAAAACAGTAAAAAGCCGACTTAGAAACAAGTCGGCTTTTTTATGAGCAGGTTTGATACCTTTTGCCAAGAACATAGGTTATTAAATAATCAATTGATAAAATATATTCTTATTATTTCATTTACTCATAAAATATATTCATTATAATGTTGTGTATTCGATCGAATACAATAAAGAGGAACTTTCATGACCGAGATTAAACGTCTCCCTGAATTTGATGAATGGCTAGATAGCATTAAAGACAGTATGACCCGTCTTAAACTGAATCGAAGATTAGATAAGGTTCAGCGTGGTAATTGGGGCGATGTAAAGCATCTTCAAGAAGGTGTTTGGGAAATGCGAGAGTTCTTCGGACCAGGTTGGCGCATGTATTACATCAAACATGGTGATGTAATCATTGTGATGCTTGGAGGTGGTGATAAATCTACACAGCAAAAGGATATAGAACGAGCTGTTGATTTATCAAAATCTTTAGAGGATTGAAAAATGGTTAAAATAGCTGATCTACCTAGCTTTGACATGGCAGAAGCACTTAAGAGTGAAGAAGATATTGTAATGTATCTTAATATGGTTCTTGAAGAGAATGACCCTGCTGAACTAGCTCATGCACTTGGTGTAATTGCTAAAGCTCGTGGTATGACTCAAATCGCTAAAGAAGCAGGAATTGGACGTGAAGCACTTTACAAAGCACTCCGTCAAGATTCAGCACCTCGTTTTGATACGATTAATCGTGTAGTAAATGCTTTAGGTCTAAAACTAACTGTGCAGAATGCATAACTATTAATAAAATTTTGTCTAAGTTCCATCTTATTTAACATAAAATCTCTTATGCGAAATTTAGGTCTTATCCCAAATAAATCCATTAAAAAGATCTTTATCTTTCTGCTTATTTTCTTCGGTCTTATTTTCCGTATTTAAAAATTGCTCAAAATCGGCTAATTGCTGTTTAAACGATTCATCATTTTTTAATTTATTTAAAGCCCAAGCTCCCAGTAGAATTTTACGTCTCGTATCATCTTTTCTTTGTTGATCAGAAACTTTCTTTTTTTCACGTGCAATAGCAGCTTTTTTCTGCTCTTTTAGCTGTTTTAAACGCTCTTCTTGTTTGGCAATTTTTTGCTCTAAATTATCAATACTCATACCATCACCGTATCAAGGAATCCCCCTCAAGCATAGGTCTGTTTGAATTGAAATTCAAGACAGCCCATGCTATCGTGGTTTTCCCGAAGGGCGCACTTAGCCATTGAACAAAGTTCAATGGTGCGACAAGGGGTAAATCCCCTTTGTAATCCCCTGACCAACCTATACAGGTTGGTGAAATTTGGTAAACCAAATTTAAGAGCAAAAGCAACATGGCGATATATCATTTTTCAGTTAAAACGATTAGTAGAAGTAATGGACGTTCAGCCGTTGCTTGTGCTGCATATCGTTCAGGTGAAAAATTGGTATGTGATTTCTATGGAAAAGAACAAGACTATACAAAAAAAACCGGTGTTGAATTTACAGAAATCTATGCCCCCGATAATACAAATACTGAGTTACTCAATCGCCAGATCCTTTGGAACGAAGTCGAAAAAGTTGAACGTAGAAAAGATGCCTTACTTGCAAGAGAGTTTGAGATTGCATTTCCAAGTGAGTTAAACGCTGAACAGCGTAAAAACATGCTTAATGAACTTTGCCAAGACCTCGTTAAAAAATACGGTGTCATCGTTGACGCTGCTATTCATGCACCTCATACAGGCAACGGAAGTGATGAACGCAATTACCATGCACACATCATGTTCACCACCCGAAGTATTAATGAGGATGGTGAGTTTTCAGCAAAAAAATATAGGGACTTCAGTCGTGACAATGGCACAGAAACGGTAAGCCACTGGAGAGAATCATTTGCAAAGTTATGCAATCACCACCTGGAACAAAATGGATTTGATGAACGTGTCGATCACAGAAGTTATGAAGACCAAAAGAGTGAACTTGAAGCCACACAACATGAGGGGCCGGCTGTAACATTCTTACGTAGACAATATGAACGAGAGCAAGAAAAACCTGAAAAAGAGAGAAACAAAAAAATTGTGATGCCCAAAATTGCACTCAAAAACAATAAAATCAAGGCATTAAACAATGAAAAGATTCAAAGTGATCAAATCATCAAAGGACTTGATCAGGAGATTCTACTTTCTGAAAATGTACTCGATAATTTAAAGGATCAGTACAGTAAAACAGATGCCGGCATCCTTCATGAATATAATGATTTAGTTGATAGACTATCAAAACACTTAAAAAAACGTGAATACGAAGCACTTGAAAAGAAAAACAATGATTTAGTTGATCAAATTCTTGCAGTCAAAGCAAAAGAACCACGATTTTTTGGTCGCCAAAAGTGGGTCAATGAACACAACGATCTTGTTACCCAATATCAAGAAAACCTTGCTCATATCGAACTGAATAAAAAATCAGAT
>NZ_LQXP01000064.1:0-6075 GCF_003268405.1 Acinetobacter sp. CFCC 11171
ATAGAATTAAGCAACTTTTATATTTTTTGTCATTAACTCTACACCCGTCGCTTTCTGAATGTGTTCCAAACTTACATCTTTAGCAAGCTCAACAAGCTCAACTCTAGCAGGGGTAATATCTAAAACTCCAAGGTCTGTGATCACTCTGTTGACCACACCTTTACCGGTTAATGGAAGCGTACACTGTTTTAAAATTTTGGGATTGCCATCTTTTGCTGAGTGCTCCATGAGAACAACAATTTTTTGTACACCTGCAACCAAATCCATTGCACCGCCCATACCTTTGACTTTTTTTACCCGGGATCATCCAGTTGGCTAAGTCACCGCTTTCTGAAACTTCCATCGCTCCTAAAATTGCCACATTGACATGACCGCCGCGAATCATAGCAAAGGATTCAGAACTGGAAAAAAAGGCAGCACCTGAACGTGCCGTCACCGTTTGTTTTCCAGCATTAATTAAATCTGCATCAACGGTTTTTTGCGTTGGAAACTCACCAATACCCAATAAGCCATTTTCAGATTGAAGCCAGACATTCATATCATTAGGAATATAATTTGCAACCAGCGTTGGAAGGCCAATTCCTAAATTTACATAGAAACCATCTTCAAGCTCTTGTACTGCGCGCTGCGCCATTTCATTACGTGTCCAAGCCATGATTTAAGCCTCCACTTTTAGGGTCATTTGTTCAATGCGTTTATTGGGCGCAGTATTGAGTACCAAGCGGTTGACATAGATGCCGGGTAAATGGATATCATCTGGATCTAGCTCACCAATTTCGACAATCTGCTCAACTTCAACCACCGTCATTTTGCCGGCCATTGCACATTCGGAATTAAAGTTTCTCGCAGTTTTCTAAAGATTAAATTGCCAGCTTTATCTGCTTTATAGGCTTTAACCAAGGCAATATTTGTGGTGATGGTCTGTTCTAAAATATAGTCTTTACCGCCAAAGTTACGGACTTCTTTACCTTCCGCAATTAAAGTACCGACACCCGTTTGAGTAAAAAAGGCTTGGTTGCGAGGTCTTTAAAACAAACCCATTGCAGAGTAATGATTAACTATTACTAATTCTTGTTGCTTAATACAGATTTTAACAGTGGTTACTTTTTTGGTTAACTCAACTTATAAACTCAGAATAATATTCATAAAAAACATATATATAAATTATTATGTGATGCGTATATTACGCATCACATAATAATGCTTATTTTTGATATAATTAAGATAATGGGGATCATTATGCTGGTTTATAAAAATTTATGAGTCTTACGGAAACACAAGTACGAAAGTCATATCCAAAAGAAAAAATTTACTTTTTAGCTGATGATGATGGTTTAAGCTTAAAAGTCGATCCTAATGGAAAAAAGTCTTGGAGTTATCGATATTCAGTTGCAGAAACGGGTAAAAGACCACGAGTCACTCTAGGTACATATCCTGAGATGAATCTCAAAGAGGCTAGAGTGGCCAGAGACTCCTATAAGGCAACTAAATTTTCTACACAAAATTTAGTTCAGGAGAAAATTCAAACTTTTAAAGTTGTTTGTGAAGAATGGTTAGAGTTTAAAACAAATAATTCATTTAAAGATCAACCACGTGGTGGTGTAATCCAATTGGCGAATGCATGTTTAATAAATGACATTTATCCCGTTATTGGTGATATAGATTTTAGCAAAATTAAAAGAACTGATTTAGTTAAGGTAATTAAGCAGATTGAAAATAGGGGAGTTAAGGAACCTGTAAAAAAAGCGTATAGCTATTTAAATCAAATCTATGATTTTGCAGTTGCAATGGGATACTGTGATTATAATCAAGCTTATGGTCTCAATAAAATATTATTGAAAGGGAAATTAAAGAAAAATTATCCCTATTTAAAAGATGAAGAAATTTCTAATTTTATTCTTAGAATAACTCAACTAAATACAGATCCGATTATAAAAAAAGCAATCCTATTTAAATTATATACTGGAGTCAGGGGGGCAGAGTTATTGTCTGCAGAACCTCATCATTTTGATTTTGACAACAAAATTTGGAAAATACCTGCTTTACATATCAAGCAATATCGTCGAAAAGTGATAGCAGGTTATGATATTCCAGATTTTTTAGTCCCGTTATCATCGCAAGCGGTGAGCATTGTTAGATCTGCACTAGAGTGGTCACAAGGCGATCGTTATGTTTTTGCCAGCCCAAAAATTAAAGATAAGCCATTGCATTTTAACACAATAAATTCAGCCATTCGTAAGATGGGATACAAAACAAATGAGCTATCCTCACACGGTTTAAGATCAACATTCAGTACTATTTTAAATGATTCTGGCTTATTTCAAGATAGTTGGATTGAGGCTCAGCTTTCACATGTAGATAAGAATAAAACACGTGCTAGTTATAACCATGCAGATTATATTCAACAAAGAGCTGATATGATGCAGTGGTGGGGTGACTATTTAGAAAATAAATCAAAATCTAGTTTATAGGTAATTTAAATTAAACTATTTTGATTTAATAATAAATTTTAAACCAAATGCATTTAACAACTTATTTATAGAATCTAATGTTGGATTACTATCAGGTTGCTCCATTTTCTGTAAAGTCTGTGGTGCTATTTTAGTAATTTTACTCATTTCATTTAATGTTAAATGTAGTTCTTTTCTAATGTATGATGCAATCTGGTAAATTTGCCACTCAGGATTGTTATTTATATTTTCTAAGACTTGTAAGCGTTTATTCATTTGCTCGATTGCCGTCATAGGCTTATAACGTTTATCCATTAGAAAGCTCCTGAATCTGTTGGCATATATTTAATATACGATGATGACTATTTTGTAGAATCTCATCATCTATATTTATTTTTTTCATTTCATCGAGCAAATTTTCATACAGTGGCAATTGTTGAATCATTGTATGTTTAATTTCAGTTGAATCTATTCCTGTACATTCTTCTATTTGCGTTATGACAGATCCCCATATAGGCATTCCTCCATGGTCATCTTTTTCCCAACGTGTAGTACGTGCAATTCCGTCCGGATGAAGCCACATTGGTGCAAAATCGAAGAGGGGTGTTAATTGAATTGTGCCGTCATTTAAACGTTGAATTGCGGTATTACGGGTATGATTATCTTTATTTCCTAATGCAACATTAGCGATATCTCGTTTCAAATATTCAAAAATTTCAGCTTTTGGTGATGAGCAACATTCCATGATCAATGTACAAATTTGATTATGTGTCATTTTAACGCCGAAGCCAGCTTTACCACTTAAAGAGGCTAGGCTTTCTTGTGCAACTCTTTCGACTTTACCATTGATAATTTGGCGATCAAAACGTGGAATAAATAGCGTTCTCTGGTGAAGTTCCAAGTCGTTGAACACTCTTAGACCTAAATACCGAGCTATTTTCATGTAAATTGCTTCATGTAACAGTATTTTTTCCAGTTTTTGATCATTTCCACGACTAAATTTAACTAGCCAATGCTTTGCTGCTAGTTCATCTGGAAGACTGTGATCTAAATAAAACAGACCATCATATCCTTGTGTTAGTAATAGTTTAGGCCATTCACCTTGAACACCTGAAGAACCAGCAACAAATAAGCCATATGATGCAAGTGACTCAATGAAATCTTCTTTCCTTTCAATTATTTCGCTTAGGCTAAATCCACGAGGTTTCACTGTCGGAAAATGATCTTGAAGCCAGTCATAAGCTTCTTTAATTCGTAGATTACCAATAGGATTACCTGCCCCAGATTTCAGTAGGGGCCAATCAGCTTGTTCTTCTGCATTAATTGAAAAACCCAGCTGATTTAAAAGCTCCTTTCGCCCATAACCTTGAGGTAGCAAGTCCATGAGAAATGCTGGCCATTGGTTTTCTAAGTTGTTTTGTACATTGACTGGAAATTGGAATGATAGAGCATGACCATCCCTTAAATCCATATGTTCAATAGCATATTCAAATAAGTATGACGTTCGTGTAGATGCTCTCCAGCCCTGCTCTTGATTAGCAATTAATTCAACGATAGCGCAATCTTGCCATTCGTTATTTTGAAAAATTTGAAGTGTGCAATATTGATTCATATATGTATTAAAATAAAATATTAGTTTCTATTTTGGCTATATTTATTTATTATAGTAGATATATATTAAATTTCCTACTCTGATTTAGAATCATTTAATTTGCACTATAAGCAATCATTTTAAACGTCATAACTTGTCGTATTGCTAAATTACTAACTTCTTTATGCAATTTTTTTGATTAAATATTCAAAAGGAGAAATTGACATCCTCCCAGACCTAAAGGAGATTCCTACTGCTAGACGCTCATGCCCGAGCGCAAGAATATTCAGTGCGGAATTTACATCCCGATCATGGAGCGTACCGCACTCCACACACTGCCATTCTCTTATTCCAAGTCCTGCTCTACCTTTCAGACTACTGGAGCGTGAGCCACAGCACGAACAAATTTGGGTGGTATAGGCTTCATTGACTTCTTCATAACATACCCCTGCGTTCTCGCATTTATACTTGAGCATGGTTCTTAGTGTTGTCCAACTGGCATCTAGCACTGATTTAGCCAATCTGGTTTGTGCTAATGCTTTGGCATTCACATTGCCAACGAAGATGGCTGCATGTTCATTCACCAATTTTCGGCTGAATTGATGCAGCATGTTTTGTCTTACATTTTTAATCTTGGCATGGATGGCTTTGACACGTTTCTTATTTTTTGCACGTTGAGCAATACCAAGTTTTTGTTCATATTGCCGATAGATTTGAGGTGCTTTAAGTTTTACGCCATCTGAACAAGTCGCTAAATCTTTTAAACCTAAATCTATGCCAATTGAGGTTTTAGCGTTGTTTTTTTCTATTTTGACTGCATCAACTACAAGACAAACATACCAACGTCCACGACTATCTTCTACGAATGTGCCTGTTTTGATATTGTATTGACTTAATCCGTAACTATCCCATAGTTTAAATTGATGCTTGCCATATTGAACATAGCCATCAGCATATTTGATTGCAACCTTTTTAAACGGTATCCAACCTAGTGAACGTCTAGCTGATTTTTTATTACTGACACGCCATTTTAGTTTTACTTTTTTGAACTGCTTGCGTCTTGTGACCAATTCTTCTGTCACTGCCTGAATAGTTTGACTGTGCAAGTTGCATTCTTTCGATGTGCCTTTCGTGTATTTTGCAATGTCGTATGCTGAAAAGAATTGTTGTTTACGTTGTAGATGCTTAAAACACAAATCATTGACATAATTCCAGACAAAATTTACTTCGGATGCTAACTGATTTAACACCTTGCAATGTTTGTCTTTTATGCGTAATTTGAGTGTCTTCATCCAATTATTTTAACAGTATTTTTCTTAATAGTGACTATAGTACAAGTATTTAAAACGACATTTCGTGTCGTTCATATGGTTTACTCCAGTCGCTTATATCCTCGTGCTGAACCACGAGGTTTTTCGCTCCAGTGGATAAATGGAATAACTTAATCCATCTGATCTAAAAGCGATTCTACATTCAAAAAGAGCAAATCTGTATTATTTAGAACATACCCGTGTCATGCAGGAAGATGGGCGTGTCTTATATCTGACTGAAGCTAAGAAAAGTTAGACAAATTGTTGTACAACAAGATAAATCTGTTGATGACGCACTGGACATAGCATTTAAAGAAATATATTAAACTTCTTTGTACACGACAAAAAAAGATAAATCATTGAAATAATGGCATAATACTTGTTTTCTGACGACGAATATGATGATACATTTCAATGAGTTACATCTCATCTTAAACAAATATCTAAAGTGGAACAAGTCACATGCAAAATGTTTTACACTGATTATGCTTGCATTAATTGTAAAAACAGACATGTAATCTTTCTTCTGCATCTAAAGCCTTACCCATCAAGTGCTTACCACAATCATTTTATCGACGTATACAACGCTTCTTTGCAGATCAGTATTTCGATTATCGTCAAATTTCTCAGTTAATTTTCAATATATTTTCATTCGATAAAGTCCAATTAACTTTGGATAGAACTAATTGGAAATGGGGAAAACGAGATATTAATATCTTGATGT
>NZ_LQXP01000065.1:0-5297 GCF_003268405.1 Acinetobacter sp. CFCC 11171
TCTACATAGTCAAAATCAAGATAATGCGAGCTTAAGCTTAGAGCAGGCATGGCATGTGAGCCCTGCATGGATGCAAGATCTGAATGGTGAAGATGCTGCAACAGCTTCTAATAGTGCTCAAGTTGAACGTCTCAATCAAAATTTTAGTGATTATTATGCAGCTCAAGCCAAGCAATTTATTGCCAAAAGTACCGTACGTGATACGCAAGTTGGTTATTGGTTCAAATTGGATGAGCATCCAGAGATTGACCAACATCGTGGTGCCGATCAAGAATTTTTGATTTTATCTAAGTCTTTTTATAATCAAAATAATTTACCCAAAGACTTAACCGATCAAGTTACACAACTGATCCATCAAAGTCAGTGGCAAGTCAAACAAAGCGATGCGGATGAACGCCAAGCCAATACCTTGGCTTTGCAACGTCGAAATATTACGACCGTCCCTGAATTTAATCCACTTACACATCGACCAGTAACACATCCGCAGCGTGCCAAAGTTGTGGGGCCTGCCGGTGAAGAAATCCATGTTGATGAATGGGGGCGGATAAAAGTTCGTTTTCTGTTTACCCGTTCTGATGATCATGGTCATGATGGCGGTGCAGGTGCGAACAATAATGACACAGACTCGGCTTGGGTCGATGTACTGACCCCTTGGGCCGGCGAAGGCTATGGAGCGCGCTTCTTACCTCGAGTTGGTGAAATAGTTGTCGTTGATTTCTTTGATGGCAACATTGACCGACCTTTTGTTGTTGGTCGTATTCATGAAGCGCAGCGTAGTCCCACTAAATTTGACAATAAAGGACAATTACCCGATACAAAAAAACTCGCGGGAATTCGTTCTAAAGAAGTAGCCGGTGAGGGATTTGGTCAATTACGCTTTGATGATACCACGGGACAAATCAGTACGCAGTTGCAAAATAGCCATGGTGCAACACAACTGAACTTAGGACATTTAAGTCATCCTAAAGAACAGGCAGGGAGTGAAAGTCGGGGCGAAGGTTTTGAGCTGCGGACCGATCAATGGGGGGCAGTACGAGCTGGACAAGGTTTATTGGTGTCGACTTATAAACAGGAAAAGGCCAATGGTGAACATTTAGATGCAGAGATTGCAAGAACACAGCTGGAGACGAGTCATAGTAATAGTAAGTCTTTAAGTGATATTGCAAAGCAACAAAAAACAGATGAAATTGAATCTGTTGAACAACTAAAGGCTTTTGCCAGTGAAATAGAAAAAGACATTGCTAAATTTAAAAAAGCCATTCTTTTACTCAACTCAGTGGATGGTATTGCGCTCAGTACACCAGAGGATATTCATTTATCAGCAACCGGTATGATCAACCAAATTGCCGGTGATAGCATTAACCTGAGTACGCAAAAAAATATTGTGGGACAAGCTTTAGGTAAGGTTAGCTTATTTGCTGCTCAAGGTGGTATTAAAGCAATAGCAGCGCAAAGTAAAGTCGAAATTCAGGCACAGTCTGATGCTTTGGATATTTTGGCAAAAAAAGGAATTACGATTTCTTCTACTGAGGACAAAATAGAGATTAGCAGTCCGAAAGAGATTGTGATCACAGGAGCTTCTTCCCAAATTACTTTAAATGGCTCGGGAATTCTTGCTAAGACAGGCGGTAAATTTGAAGTAAATGCAGGGCAGCATCTATTTAAACCAGCATCGAGTGCTAGCAAGTCTGCACAACTTCCTGCTTCTAATCCGATGAAAGGGGCCTTAGAACTGCTTAAGAGCTATGGTGGTCAAGATTTCTTTAGCGGAACTGGATTTAAAGTGATTGATGCTTTGGGCAAGCAAGTTACAGGAAAATTAGACGGCAATGGCTTTGCTCAAGTAACGGGTATTGCACCAGGACCGGCTAAAGTTGAGTTTGACAAAGATCCACGCAGTGCATGGGATCAGTCGAGTCATTTTAACCGCAACTATGATTGGGCGGAAAAAGTGGTCCCAGGTGCTTCGGATTTTTTACAAAATACATTGGGTTCGTTGGGGCAAAATTTAACTTCACAGCTTAAAGATAACTTATTCAATTTAAATGCAGATTCTTTAAAAAATATCGGAAAAAATGCATTAAAAGATATTGGTGGACAAGCGTTAAATCAATTTAAAGACCAAGTCACCAATTCTGCACTATCTACAATTTCATCGAAACTCAACTTGGGGCTTTCTGCTTCACAAATGGCAAGTTTGGGTCAGGGTGCACAAGGATTATCAAGCACATTAGGTGGGTTTGGGGTGAGTAATGGCATTGTTTCTGAGTCAACGGCTGCCGCAGTTCAGAACTCACTAGCAACCATTGATAAGGACATTGTGGGCCGTAAAATTTCTTATTCCACACGCGCATTGACCTATACAGAAACCATTCGAGAAGGCTCTGCAACGCCCGCGAATGTGACAGCTGCACCCGTGGCGGTGCCTAAAGTGCCTGAAATAAAAGTAGCAGAAGTTGCACCTGCACCAGTGATACCTGTCCTTGCCAGTGACGATGATTGGGTAGATAGGAAGCAATATTCAAGCCCTTATCTCACTTATAGCGAAACTACACGACCGAAAAAGAACAATGGTTAGCGTTTGCTAAAGCTAGCGTCAAAGACAGTTTTAAATATTTAGAATTTGAGTAATAGGTTTTTACATGACAACTGAGCAAAATGTTCAAAAAGAACAACAGACAATAAATAAGCCAGCCGTAGAACTGGCGATTTTTAACTTAGAGAGTGTGACGCATACAGAAGATCATAAGTTTATTGCACATCAAATTGAAAACTATTTAAAGCAATGTGGGAATACCAACTTAGGGCAGTTGAAAAGTCTTGCTAATGTACCAACGGTTGCCAATATTTTTGCACTTTCAGGTTCAGTCTTAGATTTACTATTGTTTTGTACTGAGCAAAAACAAGGTGAGTCAGGAGTACAGCAAGGCGCTTTACTTTGTATGAACTTGATTGGTTTATACTTAGAACCCAAAGCCGAAGCTCATGTACGAATGGCTTTACGTCCTTTATTGGGACTCATGGCTGAATGTTTATATCCGCAAAATGGTAAAGTCAAAGAAGCCGATATCCGTCGCATGTCTTTGCATTTAAATGCGCAAATGGCAGGGGATATAGAAAAATTCCTGACTGAAACACAAGCTAAATTACCTACCTTGCTTTCAGATGCAAGCACATTGGGTATATCCATACTCTCAGCCTTTGCAACTGAAACGAAATCAGGACTGGTATCACCAACCATTAATTTTGGCGCAACTGCCGAAAAACGAGATCCAACGGAACAATTTAGTAACTGGACGAAACCGCTGATTGATCTGACACAAACCAGTGCGCTTGCTAGTTTGATACCGAAACTTAAAAAGCCAACAGGGGTCACATCTTTACAGTTGGAAGCACAACAAGCACAATCGCTTTTACCGAACCTAATTCAGCAACAAGCAAATACAGGTACAAAATATAGTATTGCTTGGTTAATACAAGAAACCTTAAAAGCCATAAAAAAACAAGGCAATAAAGCCAGTGCTAGCGTTCCTTTAACTCAAACTGGGGAGCATGAGCAGCATACGACAGGGGATACTTTAGAGTTTTTAACTTTACAGGCTGATGCTTTAAATAACCCACCTTGTAAAGGTGCTGATTCTAACTCGAAAAAAAGTATTAGTTACTCAATTGGTGCTGAGCGGGTGAATCATACCGATTTTTATTTACCCAAAGTGGGCTTTAGCTTCAGCCGTCAATATAATTCGCAAATGCATGAGTTTGATGGCAGCATGATGGGCGCGCGTTGGATGATGCCTTTTTCGAATGTCATTAGCCAAAATAAAAATGGCTACTTATTTATAGACAGTAATGGGCGCAAGCATCAGTTGCCTGAGTCAATCCTGTATGAAGCTTATACGGTACCTTATGAGGGCTTTACGGTAGAACCTTTAGAAAATGAAGACTTAGTCCTAAATTTTGGTTCAGCTTGGAGTTTTCATTTTCATAGTTTCAATGGTGGAAAGCACTATCAGTTGATTCAGCAATTCAATGAAGAAACAGATGAAAAAATTGAGTTAAGTTATTTACTATTTGAACAGCAGGCTTATCTACAAAGTATTGATTTTCAATTGAAGAAAGCTAAACACCAGCTCAAGTTTGCCTTTAATGATCAAGTAAAAGTTATCGCTGCCTTTGTGGATGAGCAAACAGAGCCAGTTTCACGCTATGAATATGATACGCAAGGCAATTTAATTAAGGCAGTAGATCAAAATGGCCATGTGCGAAGCTATGAATATAATGATGCGCATCAGCTGACTCGCTATACCGACCGTACTGGTCGTGGGCAAAATATCCGTTATGAATCTAAAGAGGCGAATGCCAAAGCCATCGCAGAATGGGCAGATGATGGTAGTTTTAAAACCCGTTTGGAGTGGCATCCGAGACTGCGCCAAGTTGCTGTGTATGATGCCTATGATGTGCCAACCTATTACTACTTTGATTTAGACGGATTTACTTATCGCACACGCTTAGCCGATGGCCGAGAAAAGTGGCTATCGCGTGACAGTCAAAAACGCATTACCCGTCAAATTGATTTTGCAGGCTTGGAAACTGAACAAGTTTATAACGAGCAAGATCAGCTGATTAAAATTGTACAGCCGAATGGAGGCATCATCCGTTTTGCCTATGATGAAGCAGGAAATTTGACGGAAACTAAAGATCCAGAAGGGAATATTTGGAAAAAAGAATACGATGCAGATGGTAATGTCACCAAGGAAATTAATCCTTTAGGTCATAGCACGCAGTATAAATACAACAACGATAATCAAGTTGTAGAAATCATTGATGCCAAAGGCGGCGCTAAAAAAATTCAATACAATGATTTGGGGCAAATGACCGCATATAGCGATTGTTCAGGTAAAGAAAGCGCATGGGAATACGATGAAGAAGGCGCACTGACGGCCCAACAGTCTGCTGATGCGCAGCAAGTCAAATATATCTACAGTTCAGAGGGAAAAGACAAAGGCCAGCTTAAAGCAATTGTTTATCCTGATGGTTTAAAAGAACAATTTGAACATGATGAAGAAGGACGCTTGCTGAAGCATACGGATACCAAAGGTTTAAGCACGCAGTACCGTTATAATGCTGCGGGTTTGCTCGAACAGCGTATAGATGCGAACCGCCATCAAATTGGCTACCAATGGGACAATCAAGGCCGTATTCAAAAGCTGATCAATCAAAACCATGCAGAATATTTATTTAGTTATAACCGTTTTGGGCAATTGGTACATGAACAAGCTTTTGATGGGGAAGAAAAG
>NZ_LQXP01000066.1:0-5194 GCF_003268405.1 Acinetobacter sp. CFCC 11171
CCACCTCTGTTGAAATGAACGTTCAATATAACTGTTTTACTAATTAAAGTTATAAGTGGTTTCTTGAACTAAGAATAGCCGTTGACATCCTCACCTCCCTTAAACGGAGGTGATTCCTACAGCTAGACGCTTATGCCCAAGCGCAAGAATGTTCATGGCACTATTTAAGTCCCTATCGTGAGTGACACCACACTCACATGACCATTCTCTTATTCCAAGACCTGTCCTACCTCTCGGACTACTTGAGGTGATCTCACCGCAGCACGAACAGATTTGGGTGGTATAGGCTTCATTGACTTCTTCAAACATTACCCCTGCGTTCTCGCATTTATACTTGAGCATTGTTTTTAGTGCTGAAAACCCTGTATCTAAAACAGACTTTGCCATTTTAGTTTTTACAAGCTTTTTGGCACTTAAGTTACCTACAATTATGAGTACATTATTTTTAACAAGTAATGTACTTGCCTTATGCAAATGGTCTTTACGGCAATTTGCAATCTTGGCGTGTAATGCACGTACACGTTTTTTATTCCTTGCTCGTTGAGCAATACCTAATTTCTTTTCGTATTGGCGATAGAACTTGGGGTTTGAAATAACCGTACCATCAGAACAGGTTGCAGTATCTTTTAAACCTAGATCAATACCTATGGCTTTGGTTGCTGTTGGTTTTTCTTGATTCGATGAATCGACCACAAGGCACACGTACCAACGCCCACGGCTGTCCTCAACAAATGAACCAGTTCTAACAGCATATTTGCTTAATCCATAGCTATCCCATAGCTTGAATTGATGTTTACCATATTGAACATATCCATCAGCGTATTTGATCGCTACTTTCTTAAACGGTATCCATCCAAGTGATTTTCTTGCTGACTTCTTGTTGCTAACACGCCATTTGAGTTTGGCTTTCTTAAACTGCTTTCTGCGTTTGACTAATTCTTCGGTGACAGCCTGAATGGTTTGGCTGTGCAAACTACACTCTTTAGATGCGCCTTTGGTGTATTGAGCAATATCAAATGCAGATAGAAATTCACCTTTTCTTTTTAGGTGCTTAAAACTTAAATCATTCACATAATTCCAAACAAAGTTCACCTCAGATGCTAATTTAATCAGCACCTTTGCGTGTTTGTCTTTTATGCGGAGTTTAAGTGTTTTCATGTGCTTATTTTAACAATAATATTTTAAGTAATGAACAACAAAGATATTTAATACGACATTCCATGTCGTATGGCTTACGCCAGTCTCTTATATCCTCGTGCTGAACCACGAGGTTTTACGCTCCAAGTGATAAAAGTGTAGCAAGTTGCTACACTCCTAGATAATATCCTTTCCGAAAATTTCATTTAGACGATCCTTGATGTCTTCCACAAATTTACTATCAGTTTTCAATTTATTTTTCATTTTTCTCTTAAAGTCACTTAAGCTCATTCCAACTTCAGCAAAATCCATTTGAAATAATGAATCATTGATAACAACATTTGCTTGAGAGTCTGTGAGGCAACCTACAGTCTTAAACCACTTTTCAAGCTGTAAATAATTAGCATCATCATTAAAAATATACCATGAACGTACAGTGGTATCGAATTTTGCACCTAGATCTTTTACCTCAGCATTATCTTCAAATGGAACATCTAAGTAGATCTTTAATTTTTCGGCCTTTTTATTTTCAATTACAGGCTTTTCAAAACCACGATGATGTAGTTTAAATTTTACGCCTACAATAGGGCGTCCTTTTTTAATTGTTTCATATTCTAACTGTAGATCGGTGTTTTCATTAATTTCAGCTACAATTTTATCTAATACATAACGTCGAAAATCGACCCAACGGTCATATTTAGTTTCATTTATATCAATTAGAGCTTTGAGATTCTCTAATAATAATGGAACTTCGTAGATTTCTTGAGTCTTAAATTTGAATTCGTTTTTTATGAAATAGGTATAAAGACTCATACTTGCAACTGAATCTAGAGCAAATAAATGTTTTAGTTGGTATGTAGTAAAATTACCACCAGCTAATTGAGTAAAGTAAGGTAATACTTCACTGGTAAATCTGATTTGAAGTGCATTCTTTGAATCATCTTCCCATCTTAACTCACGGATAATAGGGACAACCGAGTGAACTCTTTTAGTCTTTTTCTTTATATCATCTACAGGTTCTTCAATTACAAAGTGCGCCACACGGGATGAAAGTTCTTTGTAAATTCGATCAATGGCTACATTAATTGAATTTCGCTTACTTAATCCCAGTAATTCAGCTAAATCATCTTTATACAGATAGATGTATGTTTGTTCACTAATCTCTTTATCGATATGATTCTTCTCACCGTAATTGGCAACAGCCATCGCATATAAAAGTGCTTTATATTCATTCGCTGACAATTCAATAGGTCGTATCAAACGATTGCTAGTACTTACAACCCCATTGTGACGAATATTACCTATGCAGTACGGGATTGAATCCAGCTCTTCTTTGTTATGGCTTAGTTCTGACATAAAGTGTATTAACTATTTTAAGTGTGCTTAACTTGATTATGCATGTTATATAAAAAAGTGGAAAAAGATTCAACACTTTCACCTAAAAAAAACTAAGGTGGAATACTTGTCACCAAATTTAGGTAAAAATCCATTAAAGTGGAAATATATTTTTAAATTCCACTCCAAGATGACAAATACTCCACTTTTAGATGTTTTTGATTCTTTATAGAGATACGGATTGATGAATAAACACCCATAATGGATTTTAAATAATCAATTAACCTATTTCGATATGACAAGTTTTCCACCTTTAAAAACGCAGATCACTGAAAAAAATATCGAGTTTAGTCATAAGAACAAAATATCTGCATTCTAGGGTGAGTGCGTGAAATTCTTTCCACTCTTAGATCAATGAATATATCAAAAAATGGTGTAGTAAAAAAAAGCCTTGCAACTTTATCCACAATATTATTTTTGTAAGTGATTTTTTTTCCACTCTTGCTCTTAAATTCATCAAGTTATCAACATCATAAATAATTGTTTTATATATGTTTTAAATGATAATACATATATTTTATAATTAACAGTGAAAAACATTCCACCATAGTGACAAATACTCCACTTTTAAGTGACAAATACTCCACTTTACAGTGACATATATTCCACTTTAAAGTGATCATCTTTCCACTTATAGAAGACAACTCTTCCACTTTAAGATGACAAAACCTCCACCTTAAAGTTGATATGGTATTGTTTTTAAATGAAAAATATCAACTTAATTATTAATTAACTTAATTATTAATTACTATTAATTATTAAATAAGCTAGCTATATAAAACTTTAAATTTAAAATTGCTTTAGCGTTATACAAATGACTGTTTTAAATTTAAAAGGTGTAGTAACTTAGCCCAAAGTTATTTATATTAATAGTAATTTTAAATATAGAATGATTTGACAAGTATGTCTGCAAAAATTATTGCTGTTGCGAATCACAAGGGTGGTTGTGGTAAAACAACAACAGTTGTTCATTTAGCCTCTGAGCTAGCAAACTTAGGAAAAAAAAGTGCTTGTGATTGATTTAGATCCTCAAGCAAATGCTAGCTTGCATATTGGTTTAAAACATCCAAGTGAAGTTGGAGTAACAACCGCTGAGTTATTAGTAGGTGATGTCTCATTACTTACTGACGCTTTAGAAGAAGATACTAATTTTGATAATGTTTCACTAATTTATGGTTCTCTCAATTTAGGAAAAACTGAGGACCAATTAAAAGAAGATGCGCCAAGACCATCAGAAGAACTCACTACAAAATTAGAACTATTAAAAGATCTTTATGATTTTATTTTAATTGACTGCCCTCCAAGTTTAAAACTATTGACGAGTAATGCTTTAGCATCTTCAACACATGTAATTATCCCGATTGAATCTGGCTCACAATATGGTCTATATGGTGTTACAGACTTACTTAATCATTTAGAAAAAATAAAGCGAATCAATCCGGAGCTACAATTATTAGGTGCACTACTTATTAAGCACGATGAGAGACAAAATGTTTGTAAACTCATTCGTGATGAAGCATTTAAGCAAGTGGGCTATATTATGGAAACGACTATTCCACAAAGTACAAAAGTAAATCAAGCCGCAATTATGCAGCAGTCTTTACTTAAGCTAGACAAAAGTGGAAAGGTTCGAAAGGCTTTTGAAAGTTTAGCTAAAGAAGTTTTAGCTAAAGTTAACTGATTGAGAATTTTATGGCAACTGCAAAAGAACTTTTAGCTCAAAAGCTGAAACAAAATACTCAAAAGCATCAATTAGCTCAAAAAGATAATATCAAGGAATTAAAGGAATTTAGACGAAATGTCCCCATTGAAGACATTTCACGGAGTCCTTATCAACCGCGTAGAAAATTTGATGAGCAGGAAATCAAAGAACTGGCTGAATCGATCGATGAAGTTGGTTTGTTGCAACCCATCACTGTTCGTAAACTTGAAAATTTAAAATTTGAACTAATTGCAGGTGAACGTCGATTACGTGCGCATGAAATTCTAAAAAAATCGACCATTGAAGCCATTATTATTGATGCAAATAATGAAGAAGCTTCACTACTTACACTAGCTGAAAATTTAAAACGCCAGGATTTAACAGACTTCGAAATCTATATTGGTCTAGTAGGTTTGGATGAAAATTTAAAGAAAAATAAACAACGTTTAGCGAAGTCTTTAGGCTTAAATCGCGAAGACATGTATAAATATTTATCTTTTGAAAAGTTGCCTAAAGCCATCTTGAATGATTTGGTAAATGAGCCCCAGTTATTAGGTCGAACTGCTGCAACAGCTTTTAAAAAATTTCTTGCAGATCACGACGAAATAAAACAACGTGCTGAAAAAGCCTTGTTAACTGTTTGGACAAAAGTAAAGAATGGCCAACTTGAGCAAACTAAGGCTGTTGCACAAGCTACGAAATATCTAGTTCAAGATAATAACGATTCTCCATCAACATCGCTTGTAAAAAAAATTGAATATGCTGGGAAAGTTGCTGGAAATATTAAATTTAATGATAAGTTATTAAAGGTTTCTTTAAAAATTTCTCATTTTGATGATGCTAGTTTAGAAAAATTAGAAAATCTATTGAAAGAGTTGGTAGAGAAAAATCAAGAAGTGTAGCAACTTGCTACACTTCTTTTCTTTAAAATATGTCTGATAGTATAATCTTGGGGATACC
>NZ_LQXP01000067.1:0-5180 GCF_003268405.1 Acinetobacter sp. CFCC 11171
AAATTCACCGTTTCGAGCCCCAAATATCAAGTTTATTTCTTGCATAAATGTATCCTATAGGATACATTCTACTTATGTACTCAATATATACCACTGAAGTCTTTGATGACTGGTTCACCAAGTTAAAAGACCAGCAGGCAAAAAGACGCATACAAGTCCGAATTGATCGGGTTGAAGATGGAAACTTTGGAGATACTGAGCCGGTCGGTGAAGGTGTTTCTGAATTACGTTTCTTCTTTGGGCCAGGCTATAGGATTTATTACTGCAAGCAAGGGCAAAGGGTTGTTATTCTCTTAGCAGGCGGAGATAAGTCTACGCAAAGTAAAGATATAAAACTTGCCCTGCAATTGGCACAAGATTTAGAGGAGGAGCTATAAATGGCTATTAAACTTCGCAAATGGGACAGTGCTGAGCATCTTAAAACAGAGGATGATATGCAGGCTTACTTACAAGCATGTATTGAAGAATCTAATGGCGATGCCGCATTCATTGCAAAGGCTTTAGGTAACATTGCAAAAGCTAAAGGAATGGCTCAATTATCACGAGATACAGGCTTAGGCCGAGAAAGTCTTTACAAAGCACTTTCTGGTGATGTTAACCCTAGTTTTGATACTGTGATTAAAGTTGTAAAAGCACTGAATTTACGCTTAGCAATTTAAAAAAAGTTATTAAAAAATGGAGCTTTAGGCTCCATTTTTTAATTTCGTATAAGGTGTATTATGTTAATTTTAGCTTTTCTCTATAATTACTATCTTAAGGCCCACTACCAAATTCTGTAATTAGCCAATCAGATTGAGGAGATTGTTTCACAAGAGTAATAAATAAAATATAGTCACCTACTGGACTACCAGCATCATCTATATGGACGACTTTAACTTTTACCATCACTGAAATAATTTTATAAAATTCTTGATAATACTCAGGTCTACTTTCCGCTGAATCATAATTAATCCTTACTACTTCTAAAATTTTTGAGTCTTTGAAAGAGAGAAACCTTTCAGAACTTTTTAAATCTTCATGTAATCGCGCATCTGGCCAAACATATTTGATTGCTGATTCTAGATCATGTTTAGCAAGTGAATTAAAGAAAAGTATTGTTGTCTGTGTTGCCATCTCTTTATCATGATTTAATTTCTGTTTGTATGAATTAATGATTAGAAGTAGACATAGACCTACAAGTAAAATTCCTAATTTTATAAATATTTTAGACATTATAATTTCACTTTTATCTTTCGAAAAAACGCATAACCGACTAAAAGACACATAAGCCAAAATAAATAATCAAGAATAAAATATAAAAAAATGAATTGATCTATTCCTATAATAATATTTAAAGGATCTAGTGCTATACTACCGCCTGGAGATATTTCACCATCTACTAAAAACTGTAATGGAAATCCTCCTCCTATAACTTCAACTTTTCCAAGCTTGTCTACAACTATCCGGTCTATCAATGTATATTTCTGATGAAACAAAGACAAATAAGTCAAAACAAAAGCTAATATATTGAAATATATTATTTTTTTCTTTAATAATTCTTTAACTTTAAAATCAGTTAAAAATAACCAATAAGACAAGCCTGGAATTAGAGCCATAAAGATAGTCCAAGTGTCGGTATACATCTTCCACCATTCTTTCGAAACTTCTCCTGTATGGCTCCATCCAAAAAGAACAAAAAATGGCATAGCAATAATTAAAGAGCTAATACAGATAGTTAGCAAATTAAGAATACTATAACGATTTAAAAGAATTGAGACCATAAAGCTAAAAGGTACTGTCAAAATACTATAAGCTAAGTAAACAAGACCATGCCCTGCAAAAACCACAAAAATTGAATATAGACTATATTCACGATTCATTATGATAAATAGCAATGCTGTGAAAAAAAGTAGTGGTAAAGGAGCAAGTAATAGGGCTTTTACTATTTTTTCTTTTGAGTATTTCATTAACTTAATTCTCTTATTTACTCAATAATTATTACACTATATCAACTCTTGGAAAAAGCGTTGAATGAGCCTATTTAATTGGTGAATAATATAATTTAAAGTTTCTTTGATGCTTTTTCTATTGATGTAACAACATTCTTATTTAAAAACGTAGGTAATATGAAAAATAATAGTAAGTTGATTTATTTAGTTATTACGGCAATCGTAGTAGCTTTTATTGGATTTTTTATTTTTGCCAAAAAAAGTGATGATGTACATAGTAAAGAGCTGATGGAAACTCAAGAAAAGATCAGTTCCAACCGTAATACTCTTAATGCTAATGACGGTATCACTAACAATGCGCCCAATCTCCCTCATGGAATGCCTCCTAAATGGGTAAAAAGTACGATTGCTATTAATGATAGCCCTACATATTCACGAGAAGATAAAATCCATAAGCTAGTTGATTTGTTGAAACAAAATGAATCGAACCCTGATGCATTAAGTGTAATTCTTGTATCCCTAACGAATTTAGACCCGATTGAAGCAGCAGACGATATTATTCCTTATTTAAAGGATACGAACCCAAAGGTTCAAATTTTGGCTCTGGGTGCTCTTAATAATGCTTCGCTACTCACTCAGAAAGAACATGAGATTAAGGGTTCACTGCCAGAGAATGAAGCTGTTCGTAAACGGATTATTGAAGCCGTTAATGAGCTTAAAGTAGATCCAAATACGTCAGATGAAGTAAAGAAAGTATTAATTGCCACTTTCCCATAGATAAATCCTTCTTTAAAAGGCAAATAACAAATGATTTTATAGAGCATTCTTAATTCACTATTCAGCGGAAAAACATACCCACTTAACATAATGGCTGTTATACGAAATAAAAAAACCTAGGCACTGCCTAGGTCTTAAATTTAAAAAAATACATAAAGATTAAGGCGCATGACACTTCAATCAAGCTATATTAATAATTACATACCATAGAAACAGCACCTTGATAGTTACCATTATTGCTCAAAGTCATACGGTAAATTGCACCAAGTACTAGGCTATTTGGTCCATTATCAGCTATGTTAAATGTACCGATCTGATTTGATTCA
Source organism: Acinetobacter sp. CFCC 11171 (assembly GCF_003268405.1). Lineage (NCBI taxonomy): Bacteria > Pseudomonadati > Pseudomonadota > Gammaproteobacteria > Moraxellales > Moraxellaceae > Acinetobacter > Acinetobacter sp. CFCC 11171. Next base: position 3,032 of record NZ_LQXP01000067.1, read on the forward strand.
CCTTGTTGTCCTACGATACCCAATAAGTTATAGCTGCTATAGTTATTGAATGAATCAACCCATCTCATTGATGAAGCAAAGGTAGTTTCATCACTGCCATTTTTTGCAGTAAATTTAACGTCGATATTGCCGTTAGGATTTAAGGTAATACTTCCATTATGAATGGATGGAGAAATAAATTTTTCAAATTGGCCACTATTGGTCACTTTTGCTTGAGTAGCATTAACATCAGTACAGTTAATTTGTTTGGTTTGGGCAGAAATACGCTTAGTAATGATTGGGGTAAATGCAAAATAAAAATAAGAGGCATTGCTATATTTGGAAATATCTGTTGATTTTATTTCCCCATTTTTTTCATAATTAAAAATTCCTTTGGTTACACGAGCAATCGTAAAGTTTTTATTTCCAGCAATTTCTTTCGCAACAATATCTCCTGTAATTTTGTAATCACCAAATTCGGTGATAATACCATCGGCATTTTGTTTTACAGAATCAAGTCTTGATGCACCAGAAGAATTAGGGTAGTCAAAAATAATATTGTAGGATTGTGATGGATTCAATTTTTCTAATACTGAACCAGTAGAAGTATCTGGTGTGGTGCCGCTGTTCCCTGTAGAGCTCGATGTACCATTCCCTGTAGAGCTCGATGCACCATTCCCTGTAGAGCTCGATGCACCATCACTGCCGCCGCCGCAGGCAGTTAAAGTAAGACCCAAAGAAATAACTAAAAAAGAGGTCTTAAATCGGTTCATGGTAATTCCTAGTTTAAAAGAATCAACTATAGTCTATTGTTAGAATACTGAAAATACGAACATCTTTTTATTTACAATAACTTAGGTGCATAAACCTACTTTTAAAGGCTTATTCAGCAAACAATGATTGATAGCTATTAACTTTATAGGCATATTTAATTCAAATATACCTCTCCTTTAACATAATGGAGGTTATACGAAATTTAGATGTTAGAACCCATTTAAATTAATGAGTTATTGAATAAGTAAAACCCTCTAAGTAGACTTTTAGAAGTTGTAAATCTAGGAAAAGGCTAAACATGCCGTTGATTGAGTATTACGGTCTGCTATTTGAATGGCACGATAAAAAAATGGAAATAGTCTATCGAGGGCGTGAAATTACTTTTGAAGAAGTATGTAGCGTTTTTCTTGATCCAGAGCTGATGTCCTTTGACGATCTTGGTCATTATGACGAACAACGGCTGATATCAATCGGTCTAAGCAATCGTGGTAGACTACTAACAGTGGTTTGGGTCGAACGTGGTGATGTTGCAAGAATCATTACTGCTTTTGAGCCATCACACAATCAAAAGCGGAGGTATAACCATGCAAAATGAATTAGAACGCTATAAAAATTTTGACCCTACCAATGCGCCAGTAGTAAAACCAAATTTTGTGAAAAAATTACAAGAACGCCATGCCACGGCTCAAGCAAAGGCTTTTGATGCAGATGTTGTAACTTGGCTAAGCTCTCAAGATAATGAAACAAAACAGCATATTAACGATATGGTTCGTCATATCATGGCATTGAAACGTGTTTAATTAAAATTTAGCTCGATACTTTGAAATATGGCTTTAGCCATGTTTCAAAGTCGGGCAACTTTGCGACTGTTTTTGTTTAATTAGTAATGAAAAATACCAAGCAAAGTACCGATTTCTAGTATGAGTTACTTTATGTTTAGGAAAATTATTTTAAGTTTGTGCTTAAGTTTACCTCATGTAACTTCAGCAGAAAATCTAGCATTAACTTCTAAAGAATTAATAGATTTAGAATTTAGAGAAAATTTAAATAAAAACTATTCGCTTGAGGAACTTACTTTAATACTTAATGAAAAATTGAAGGAAATATCAGTAATTTTTCCTGAAATACAGGGTGTTTTTGTAGATGAAAAAAATAGGGAAATTGTACTTGTTACTTTAAAAAGTGAGGGCGATTTTATAAAACTTCAACAAGCTAAAAGTATATTAAATGCTCCAGTAAGATTAATGGTACTTTCAGCTCCATTTCTAGAACATTAAAAAATGTCTATACAAAAATTAACATAAAATCTCTTATATGAAATTTAGAACTTATCCCTTAAAAAGATCATTAAAAAGCTCTTTATCTTTCTGTCTATTTTCTTCTGTCTTACTTTCCA
>NZ_LQXP01000068.1:0-4893 GCF_003268405.1 Acinetobacter sp. CFCC 11171
GTATCGAATTGGGTTTCGCCTGTTTCTCTTAAAATAATTTTCTTATTGTCAGTAGTGACAATAATGCTATCATTTAACTGAATTGCTATGATAAATGTCATACTTTTAGCAAAATTAGTGAATTAACAATATTTATATTATGCCAAATTAAGGTTGAATTTTATAAACTTATAATAAATAGGTAAATCTATGGCTGGTGGCTCTCAGATCATCATCAATCAAGATGGAATAACTATCATCACCCCTGCAAAGTTTGAGGCTAAAGCAGGACAGCATCTTTTTCAGTCTGGTGCTCAAGTTCCAATGCTTAAAAATGTTCTAGCTCAACCTATTTGTATTGAATGTCTTGTGAAAGCAGCAAAAGAAGGTTTAGGGATAGTAAGAAGATGAGTTTACAAAATTATAATCTAGATCAATTAATTAATAATAAAATTAGTGAGGATTCATTTTTCTTATTAGTTGATGGGGCACAAATTGATCGTACTGTGATACACAATATTTCCTACACATATGGGGATGGTATTTATTTATTCAAAGGAACATATGAAGAAGAAGCCCATGAATATGGACCGATATTATTTGATTTATCACAACTAAGACAGGATCAAATAAGTAATCACATAGAACTTATGAAAGCTAAAGACTCTATGATTTTGATCAGAAGTTTTTTGGATACAAAACAATTAAAAAATACACTATTAGAAAAACTCTATCTTGAATTCGAGGATGGTGGAATTGGAATTCTTAGATATTACGACCCTCGTGTAATAAATCGTTTTTCTTTGATTTTTACAAATGAACAAAAAAAGCAATTCATGGAGGGTTTGGAATCAATTTCTTATTTACTTAATCACCTTATATACGAGATAAAAAGCGATGCTTAAGTTAAATAAAAATCAAATAGATAGCTTGGAAAAAGTAAAAAATAGAGAAGAGTTATGTGAAAAAATTTATAACTATCTTTTAGATAACAAACAATCTTTTCTTGAGTATCAAATTAATTACAACCTGTTAAAACAAGAAATTTACGCAAGTTTTGATTTATTGATTTCATTGTTATTAACAGATAACGAAGTAATTTCACAACTTATTGTATGGAATACCATCATAAGAAAAAATCTTCTCCAGGATCTAGATGTACAAAAATTTATATATGGGTCAAATCTTAGAGGAAAAGACCTATTGTCTACTTTAGAGTTTCATGAGTTAAGTGAGAATTAAATGGTAGGATTCCTTATAAGCTTAGGGCGATTAGCTACAGTTGGAGGCCGAGGAGCAGCAACTGGCACAACAGGAGGTGCTACAGCAGGAAGTACGACGATTGCTGTTGAAGCTGCCAAAGGTATGGCTGCTGTTGTTTTAGCTAAAGAGGTCAGTAAAGATATAACTAAACAACAGCGTTGTAATAAATGTGAACCTTATCAATTAGGTAATAAGCATCAAATAAAACGCCCAATGGGTAATGAAATCAATACTGAATATCAAATTAAAATAGCCAACTTATCAAGTTACCCTCTAACATTCCAAGCTTCAGATCCATATCTTGTTTCAGGAAATACAAAACAAACAACAGAAATACAAGAGTGGGTATTATCTGGAGTCTCATTTGATGGGCTATGGCCAATGCAATGTATACTTGTCGAAGCGAAAGGGCGTTATGCTCAATTTTTAGAAGGTAAACCTGATTTTATGAAAAATAATATTTTTCTAAAAATGCGTAATGAGGCAACTAGCCAAAGAAGTGTTGTTAGTCGTTTTAAAACATCAAAGTTGAATTGGTATTTTTATGAAGAAGAAACTAAAGTGTATTTTGATCGTTTCAGTCGCAACATAGTGCCAACAATTTTTATGCCTTTATAAAATAGGATTTCAGTATGAGAGAGTATTTTCTTAGTACACGAATACCAAAAATTCTTGGTAATAATGATAATGAAATAATTGAACAAATAGAAAAAGTTGAGCAGATTATATCTGAACTGTCAAAAATTGATCCTATTTTTAAGACTTGGTATATCAATAATGCAACTAGCTCAAAACCACCTTTAGACTATCCTTTCCCTTCAGAAAAATCGAAAAAATATTTGTTTAATCATAGAAAAGAAGACAGTTTTGAAATTTTTGGGCTCTGGAATGGATCGTTAGAAACAGAGCTTTTTGCGAGTTTTAGTTTCGATAGAACAGGTTTAGTTATGACTTTCAAAAAAGTCTTGACTCTTGAGCAAATAATTCAACTTTTTAAAGTCGTATTAGAATATCCTAAGAATGATTATGTATATCTAAATAGCGACTTTTTTGGAGATATCAATGTTTTTCCACATCGGTTAGAAACGACTTCCATGTGCTATATCCCCATTAAAATAGATGAAAAATTAATACCCCACCTTTACAAAATTGTTGATGTTGATACCCCTCTAAATAAAGGAATTATTCTAATTTTTGATGAGCATTGGGCAGATGAATCAGATGAAATGAAGAAAAAAGTACAAGAAAACTCTTTAGCCTTAGTTGAACTAGGAGTGATTCCTGAAGCTGAATTACCTGAGGATTTTTTTGAACAATAACAATTCCTGTAATTCCACAAAATAAGTCTTAAACGTAATAGTTTAATTTTATACATATAAATCATTACCTCACAAAAAAACAAAAAGCCTGATTATTTTTAATTAGGCTTTTTTGATTCACGCCCATCCAAGATTTCTTTTTAAGCAGCGTTAAGCAATTTTATTTAGTTTGTCTTAATTTACAAATAGCTAAACTTTCACTTTGACTAAATAGTTACTAGTTTCATAACCTTCTTAAAATTTTTAACTACATTCACCGTTATTCATACTATATATCAAGTTTCTAAAGGCATTTTTAATAATATTCTTAAAACCCTGTACTTATCAAAATGACACAGGTTGTGTCGTTTTATCCAAAAAATGACATAGGTTGTGTCGCTGAAATTGTCATTATGTGTCGCAATACTTTCTAAGTAATTGAATTTATGAGTATCGAAATGACAAACCTTGTGTCGCATGACGATTTAAACCCTCTTCGGAGGGTTTATTTTTTGAGAATAAAGCATGGAAATAATAATAAATACAACAACAAAAGAAAATTCACTGATTTATAGGTCGTGGATATGCGTCATTATTATGGGGCTTCTTTTCGGCATGTATTACCTGTTCATACAACGCTTTTACCTACTCATTATCGCAATCATCATTACGCTTCCAGTAACACTCATTGCTGCAACAAGAACATGTCATCACTGCTATTTTAAAGCACTAACATTTAATAGCTTGGTCATATTCAGCATATGCTTTTACCCCCTTATCATTTTTGATCACACAATGTCCATCATCTTCATAAGCTACTGTTTAATTGATGGATATCTTGTACGAAAGAAAGTGAAAGTACTGCTCAAACAACCAGAATTTATGCAGTCTATCCCCGAAGTTATTACAAATAGAGATCAATTTAGTCTTGACCATGAGTTGATCCACGGGAGAATATGGCAACGGAAATACCATCTGCCTTTACTCTATTTAGTAATTTTATTCACTATTCCATTGGCTTTTCTATCGAGATTAGAAAACAGCTATTTTATTTACGTCCCTATGAGCTTATTTTTCTCCATTCTTCTTTGGGAGTACACCATTAAGAGATATATTTATTTTTCTTATTTGTTCAAATCACACCTTCCTCACATTCAAACTACACAATAGACAAGCTAAAAATAACTGTCGTTATGAAGATTACGGACGAATACCATCATCAAACTAAGGTCATAGTCCCTTCATCGCAGACGGAACCATGACAATAAACCTTCATTTTAAATAGCATTTTGTAAACATCAAACGCAGTGCATATACCACTGCCATCGCAAATATTGCATAACCTGCGGGTGTGATAAACAACGGAATACACAAAACAATCACCACGGTTAAAGGATATAAAAGTTTTCTAAAACCACTTTGATGATGCAATTCATGGAGTAAATATAAACTTGTCGTATAAATCACAAGGCTGATCGCCACAAAGTAGCTTTCTTTTTCAGAACTAATCAGTGCCTCATGCGAAACCACATCGACTGCGGCAGCCAAACTAGCACCAATCGCCGCGATACTAATAAAGACAAAGAAATGTCCATACCCCCAAGTAAATGCCATTTTTCGGCTATTTAAACGCTCTGCAATACTGGTATCAAAATAAGACCACCACATGGTGAACATCATCATCAGGCCGCCTACCATCAAAAAGATCAGTTCAGTACTAAAACGCTGATTTGTTAATGCATCGGTTATGGCAATCGAGCATCCGACAATAGATTCGCCTAAAACGATAATGGTGAGCAGTGAATATCGCTCAGCAATATGATGCGCATGCCAAGGTGTACGGCTTGCAGCCTCTGCAAAAACTGGCACAGACAGTTCAGCAATTGCGAGCAAAATGAAAAGATAAACGGTGAAATGCAGCGGCGAAAAATGAAAGAGCAGCCACCCGACTTGTACCAGTATGATGCCAAAAGCATAACGTAATGCAGTTTTCCGACGGGACAGATCATGCTTTGCAACGCGAAACCACTGCGTAACTAAGCCTAGACGCATAATGGCATAACCAATCACAATTACGTCAAAATCCTGCTTTTGAAATGCGCTTGGAATACCTGCAGCAATGACCAAAGAACCAATAATCTGTACAAAAGTTAAGATTCGATAGAGCGCATCATCATTATCATATGCCGAGGCAAACCAACTAAAGTTCATCCACGCCCACCACAAAGCAAAAAACACCATGCCATACAGCGTTAAACCCTGAGCCAAATGATTTTCAACAATGGCATGATGCAGTTGCTGCCCTGCGGTTGCGATCGCGACAACAAAGATCAAGTCAAAAAGCAATTCTAAA
>NZ_LQXP01000069.1:0-4695 GCF_003268405.1 Acinetobacter sp. CFCC 11171
TAACATAACTAGCAACGAAGTTTTTTTCAAAGAAAATGTGGCATCTGGTACAGAAATTTATGATGTTGATAATAATGCTACAGGTAATGATGAAGATGTAAAAATCTATGAGATCACTACTGGTAATGAAGAAGGTATTTTTATTATTGATCCTATTACAGGTAAAATTACTATAGCAGAAGGTAAAACGCTGGATTATGAAGCATTACCGAATGATAAGAAATATTACGCATTGGGTATAAAAGCAACAGATGCTGCCGGGAATAGTGATACAGCTGTTATTACGGTGAATGTTGAAAACACCCAAGGCGAAATTACCACTTCAATTAATTCTGATGGATTGATTACAGGTACAACAGAATTTGTTATAGCAGGTTCAAATATTATTACTTTAAAAATTACAGGTCTGAACACGTCAGGAGAATCAATTACTATTACCAGAACTGTCGATTTAAGTTATGTAAATGGAACTGAAACTGGCTCGTATTCTTATCAATTGTTAGAAAGTGATGGGATTGTTGATGGTTCTGCTATCACGGTGGAAGCACATACAATAGATATTGATAATTCTAATATATATGCTTATAACAATTTATCAGGCTATACACCAGATGATCCGGATACACCAGATGTCAATGAATATCAACCGGGATTAGATTTGGTTAAGCCTACTATAGCAATTACCACAGTAGGTAATGATTGGCATGTGGTTTGGAGCGATACTATAGATGCTGATTTTAGTAAATCGACTAAACAACCTTTTACAGTAACGGGTACGAGTACTGGAGTAGAAGCAGGACAAGAAGTCAGTGTTACTTTTGCCAACACGTCTGATGGTCAGGCAATTACAGTGACAGGTATTGTACAGGCCGATGGTATATGGTCTGCTACTGTAACTGCACAACAAGCGGCAAAATTGTTAGATGGTACGGCAACAGCAACTGTACGGGATCATGGGGATAATACAGCAACATCTGAGGTTGCAAGTTATGTGGTAGATGCTCCACTAGCAAATGTGACGCATTATTATGATGATATTGACAGTGTACAAAACACAGTAACAACTTTTGGTGTATTGTCAGATGTTTCCATCTCTAGCAAAGTGACTGTTGCTTGGGATTCCAATGCCGTTATCGTCGAACAGAGTAATGTGGCAACTACATATGGTACATTTAGTATCGATGCAAATGGAAACTGGACTTATAAATTAAGTACTAATTTACAAAGTACGCTTGATTTAACGAAAGCTCCATTAACTGATATTATTTCTGTGACTGATAGTTTAGGAAAAGCGTATGAAGTTAAAGTATCTATTAATGAGAATGGTTATGCCGAAGGCTGGGTTGGCATATCTGCAACGACTGCTTCATTAAGTGCAGAAACTAATATTGCCAGTGATGGAAATACATTTACTATTTATAGTAATGACTCTCTTGGTCGTATAGAGGGAACGGTAGCATCTGGTGTGGAAAAAGTCCGTATCTATATTAATAAACAGGATACTTCCGACAATCCAAGTACTTTGCCGTATCCAAAATATCTGGAAGTGAATGTTGATACTGATGGTCACTGGATCGTTACAGAAGCAGAGTTACAAGCTGTACTAGAACATATCTGGGAGGCGGATCAATTAAATAATGACAATATTTATATTCAGGTGCGCGCTATTGATCCTGTGACAGGCAAAGTTGGAGAGGTATCAACTAAATATACTTTTGTAGTTGATACTATAGCACCTGAAGCGACCAATGTTAGTTATGATGAAACTTCTGGCAAGGTTAGTGCATTGGTGTATGGGGATAGTAGCAGTACCAAACATGCCAATACAGGTGATAAGGTTATTGTGACTTATAAGGATGGAGAGGGTAAAGAACATTTCGCTGGCGAAGGTGTTGTAGGTAATCAGTATGATTCAACTAACTATTTGAATATCAATATTCAATTAGATTCTGATGTGAAAACAGTTGTTGATACAAATACTCAGTTTGTTGTCTATGTTACAGATAGAGCAGGTAACACTGGTACAAGTAATGATAAAACCATTGATCCGACTTTAGTTTTGCCAACACCTGTTGTCGATGGCTATATAGATGACGTAGGTGCAATTAAAGGTACGATTAATGCAAATGGTGTGACTGATGATCAACAAGGTCAGTTTACTGGTACGATTAACTTAACAGCAGAGCAGCTGGCACTGGTTGATGAAGTCAGAATTTATTTATATAACAATACCAGTAAATGGATTTCTATTCCTGTTGCAGAGCTAGTATCAACTGGTAATGGCAATTATCGTTGGACGACAAATGTTTCTGATTTATATAAAGTAACCACAACGGGTACACTAGCTCCCGGTGAAGTCACCATTAAAGCGGCGACTTATAATGAAGCGACAGGTGTATTGGGTGGATTCTCTCCTATCTTTAAATTTACAGTTGAGGTGACTCCTCCGACCATTGAAATTACATCAGTTGCTGAAGATGAAATTATTTCACAGGCAGAAAAAACAGACGGCTTTACGATTAAAGGGACAACATCTGGTGCCGAAGAAGGTCAGACTGTGACGATAAAGCTTAAAGGAACAAGTTTTACAGGCATCGTTGGTTCAGATGGAACATGGTCAATTTCCCTTACAGCACAACAAACCACTCAACTGAATTTACAGGATGGTCAAAGCTATACTGTTAGCGCAGATGTAAGTGATAAGGCAGGTAATCCAGCAACACCGGCAACGAAAGATGCCGTGGTGAATGCAGCTCCAACAGCTTCTACTACTCCTTTAACAACTAATGAAGATGTGGCTGTTTCTGGAAAAATTACGGGGGTAGATCTTACAGGAGATACATTATCTTATACCGTTAAGGACGGTGCTGGCTCCCAGCATGGTGGTACAGTGGTACTGGATTCTGTAACTGGTAACTTTACTTATACTCCTGCGCCTAACTGGTCTTCAGATTCAGAAACTGATGTTGATAGTTTTGTGGTTGTGGTGAAGGATCAATACGGTAATAGTGTGGAAGTAACACAGAATATTACTGTAACAGCTGTAGCAGATACGCCAACAACGACGGAAACTATGGATTACGATGTTGAGTCATTTTCCATGAATATGTATACGTGGACTGGAATCAAATCAATTGTTATTGATGGTACAACATATAATTTACTTGAACGTGGTGGCAGTGGCGCGACCAATGATACTCTGGTTAAGGCATTGAATTATTTATATGAAAATAGAGCAACCAATGGTGCAACTGTAACGCATGCCGAGTCCTTTGTATCTACTAACTTGCCAACATATAATGCTGTATTTATTACAGGTTATCTATATTTGGAAAAAGGTCAAACTTATCAATATACGGGTAAGGCAGATGATAGTGGCACCATTATTATTGGGGATGAGTCCAGTTATCATGTAAATTGGTCTGGGGTAACCTCGGCAGATGCATCTTTTGTAGCTTCAGAAACAGGTTTTTATACGTTTAAACTGTATTTGCATAATGCAGATGGAGTAGGTAATTATAATTTCCAGCTTAAACATGTTTTAAAAGATGCTGATGGCAATAACATTGGTGAAGAAGCTGTAAAATATTTTAGTGACTATAATCAAATTATTGCAGAGCTGCCTGATTTTATGACCTTAAAACCGTTTAATGACACAGCAAATGAGGATAAATATGGATCAGGGAATGGTTATTATGGTGTAGTTTATGGTTATTCTGGTGCAGAAACAGATCAGATTAGTCTGAATAAGATTGAAGCATCATTAACAGATCGCGATGGTTCAGAAATTCTTTCCATGACTATGACTGGTCTTGCCGCAGGCACTATATTAACTTATTCAACTGTTAATAAAGATGGTACTATTATTTCTGGAAAAACTTCGGTAGCAAATTCTTCTGGTGAAATTATGGTAACAGGAGATACAAATATAGTTGAATTCACTGACATGAAGTTACAATTGCCTGTGGGTGTGACAGTGGATCATACTTATCAGGTGACAATGAATGTCACAGCAACGGAAACGGAAGATAATAGTACTCAAAATTCTACATTTGATTTTTCTGTGGTAGTAACAAATCCAAATAGTACCATCGTTGCGAAAATAGGTGATGATATTATTAGTACAGGGACCACAGGTAACGATACTTTAATCTATAATGTTTTGGCTGCTGCCGATGCCAAAGCAGGTCATGGCATTGATACCTGGACGGATTTTCATTTGGGTAATCCATCAAATGATACAAATGCAGATACCATTAAATTCGCATCTGATTTCTTTAATGGATTGCTACAAGATAGTGATTTAATGTCAAGTAATAGTACCAATGTCAAAAAGTTCATTAAGATTAATTACAATTCAGATACAGATAGTGCAACGATTTCAATCGATCGTGATGGGGATGCTGATCATTATCAAAGCGAAAATTTATTGATATTGACCAACCAATCTAGCGAAATTACTTTGCACGATTTATTAAACAATAACCAAATCATCATTGGTTAACTGCTATGATGATCTAAAAAATTGCTCCATTCATGGGGCAATTTTTATGGATATAGCAATAAGATTTATAATAAATATAAAGATTGTAAACCTCAGATATTACTTAACCCGAATCGCGGATAAGAAATTGACTTGAAAAATATGAGGACTAGAGCCATCAGTTGAGTTACCACACCAAACTCACAACTCTA
>NZ_LQXP01000070.1:0-3713 GCF_003268405.1 Acinetobacter sp. CFCC 11171
AGCTTTATGTCGAGCGAAGCGAGTGAAAAAGTTCTATGAGCGAAGCGAATTCCTAGTTGCTTTTCTTTTTTAAAAGTCACGAAATTTTAAGCCAAAAATTGCCCCTACGAACTGAGCGAAAGCGAAGTTCAATAGAGTTTGAGCGTAGCGAAAACATAGGGCAATTTTTCTTATCCTGGGCTTTTAATTATTTTTAATGCTTTTAAATACTTTTAGATCAGAATAAATTTATATATTTCAATAATTAATAATCTTATATACCCACGTTTAGTTACCTATATACCCACGTTTAGTTACCTATATACCCACGTTTAGTTACCTATATACCCACGTTTAGTTACCACTTACCCACGTTTAGTTACCCTATGGCTTCATCTAACCTCAAATAAATATTTGTGGTTATAACTACATTGTTATAATCTGTGGGTATAACAATGTTTTAATCAATCTCATGTCAAAAGAATTAGTTGTAAAAACAAATCGCTTAAACCAAGCTTTCCAGACTTTGTCTTTATCAGAATTTCATATTGTTCAACTAGCTATTGTTGATGCTAGGCATACAGGTACAGGCTTAAGTACAGATACACCATTACGAATAGATGCTCTGAGATATGCAGAAATTTTTGGAACAACCAGACAAAATGCTTATCAACGGATGAAAGAAGCTGAAGACTCGTTATTTAATCGTAGATTTAGTTTCTTTGATGAAAACGGGAAATTAATAAAAAGCAGATGGATTCAGCAAGTAAGGTACTTAGATGATGAAGGTGCTATTGAGTTAGTTTTTACACTAGCTGTTGTACAAGGTATAAGTAAAATTGACGGAATTAAGGATTTCTTTACTCAATATTTATTAAGCCAAACAGCACAACTGAATAGTACCTATTCAGCAAGGCTATACGAATTACTGATTCAGTGGAAAGCCGTTGGAAAAACACCTTTATTCGAGTTAGCGACATTTAGAGAGCAGCTTGGTATTGGCGTTAATGAATATAAGCGTATGGATCACTTCAAGACGAGGGTCCTTGATTTAGCTATTACAGAAATTAGTGAAAAAACAGATATTGAGGCTAGTTATGAGCAGCATAAAAAGGGCCGTTCAATATCAGGCTTCTCTTTTTCATTTACACAGAAAAAAACTAGAAGTGCATCAAGTGAAAATAAAAAGCACTCGGAGAATTTAGATCTCTTTTCAAAAAAAATGACAGATCCTCAACGTCATTTATTTGCCAATAAGCTCTCTGAGCTTCCTGAAATGAGTAAATATTCAGAAGGCAGTGAAAGCTATCCTCAATTTGCAGTAAGAATTGCAGAAATGCTTAAGGACTCTGAAAAGCTAAAAGAGTTTTCTCCAATGCTTGAAAAAGTTGGCTATCGTTAAACTACTAATGTAACGTTACATGTTTAAATAATATCTACTGGCATACATCTTTTTACTTAGGTTACATGATGAAAGCATTATCTGTGATTGAGCTAGCTGAACTCTATGGGATGAACAGACAGAGTATCTATAAGCGTATAAATAAAGGTGATTTATCTAAAAATAGTGATGGAAAAATAGACCTATCGGAAGCAATACGTGTATTTGGAGAACCATCTAATAAAAATAGAGATGTAACCACGTTACAGTCTACTGCGGTACAAAAAGAGACAGAAGTAGACATGCTAAAACAGCAGGTAGACATACTAAAAAAACAACTGGAACTTGCACATGAACGAGAAATTTTCCAAAGAGAACAACTAGAAGCAAAAGACAATCAAATAGAAGCAATCCAACGACTGCTAGAAGCCCCAAAAACCAATATGACTACGTTTACCGATCAGAAACCTAGCCAAGATATAGCAACGGATCCTCGGTCAGAACCTGAACCGAAACATGACGGATTGACTACTCCAGAGCAGACTGAAAATAAACGTATTCCAGTACCGGAACATGTTGAACCGGAGCAGCCGAAAAGAGGGTGGTTAAGCCGGTTTTTCTTGCCAAATGGCTAAGGGGATTATTCAACTGAGCTAATCAAAGTTGTGAAACATTGCTTAAATAATAGGCGTGGAACGTGAAAAATCATAAAAAAAGCCCGGTCATGGAAACTCGGGCTATCAACTAGGAACTACAGCGTTGAATTATAAGGATAATTATAAAGCATTTCGTATAACGTGTATTATGTTAATTTTAGGAAAACTCAATTATATTTCTTCATAATTCAATTGAGAGCGCACAAAGACATCTTCGAGTTTACTCTCAGGCCAAACCCATTTTGTCCAATTAGATATAAGCCAATCCTTCGTTATTTCAGATACTGGTAGCTTTTGATAACAGTTAATACCTGCTTTATAGCCACTAATTGTTATTAGAGCTAAACCATCTTTATCGGGGGCTTCAGCAAGCATCATTATTACTTCATCTTCAAATGGGTAATGAGCTTTAAATTTTAGAAGATAACCACGTTGTAAAAATTGTTCATCAAAATCAATTAATTTAGACCATTTCATTTGTATTAGTTTTAACTTCTATCAAAATCATAAAAATACAGTATTTCTTAGCCATTTAACATAATGGTTATTATACGAAATTAAAAAATAATTTTCTAAAACAATGACTTGATATAATTTGCATTATGTTAGTTTTAGATTTTCTTAATTGCCATCTATCCAAACTTGCTTAATCCAATCTGCTAAATTTTCCCACTGCTCATCACTATATCCATCTGCTGTCCAATATTTAATTTTATGATTAGGAGATAGGCAATAATAACTACCATTATCTTCACAGATAGGTAGCCAATCTCCTGGTAAACCTTGTTCCCTAGCATCATTTAATATTTGAGAGAGACTTCGATCGTATTCTTCGTCATCTGTAAGAGATGCCAATTCAATTGTTCCATAAAAGATATTACTAATCTCTTTCAAAACTTTTTTATAATCTTTTGGAAAAATAAAACCAATTTTTTTCTCATAGCTAGATATGAGAGTATCATCAGGTAACCCTATGTTTAAACGACTATTCTTAGATAGTTCTTTTAATTCTTGAATGATGTTATCAAGCTTATTTTGCATACATATTTAGCTCTATGGCATTAAGGTTTTTACAGCAATTCAACATAATGGCGATTATACGAGATTTTAAAATTCATTTAAATATCATAAAGATAATGCTTTTTTTAAATTTCGTATAACGTGCATTATGTTAATTTTAGAAAGGCTTAATTGAAGTGAAATATATAGCTCAAATCATAGAATGTAATGAGGATCTCGAATTTATTCTAAAAGTTAAGGTTCGCAATGAAATTCTAGAGGTATTTAGTTCTTCAATGCCCTCATGTATTGATCTCAAAAAAAATTACCTTATAGCTTTAGAAGCTACTATTCTTGATGATTACATTATTGAAGAAGTACATTGTCCCCATCAAATTAAGCAAATAGATGATAGTCTAAGATATGAGGTTATTGGATATTTAAAAGAAGGAAAGCTAGATAGTAATGGCTTAATTTTTGAAGATGATATTTTAAATAGAGATTTTTTTTACTTAGATGGCACTACAGTAAAATGGACTGTAGATAGAATTAATGCCACTTTTGATGATAGTAATTGAGTCATTTAACATAATGGCGATTATGCGAAATCAAAAAGCCTAGACACTTGGCTAGGCTTTAAATTTTAAAAATACATAAAAATTAATGCTATAGTCTCAATTTTTTAACTTCGTATAACG
>NZ_LQXP01000071.1:0-2925 GCF_003268405.1 Acinetobacter sp. CFCC 11171
CGGAAAGTAAGACAGAAGAAAATAGACAGAAAGATAAAGAGCTTTTTAATGATCTTTTTAAGGGATAAGTTCTAAATTTCGTATAAGAGTTTTTATGTTAAATAGCTATTGAAGCATTTGGGTTAGGTCGAGCCAGTGATACTATTTTCATTAAAATAAACATATACTTAATTTTTTGTTATTTATAATTTTTTATGAAACGACTGAGCCTAAAACAGAAAGTTAGAAATATGCGTATACAGGAAATACGTACGATTCAACGAATCAAAAAAAATAAAAAAAATAAAAAAAATTGTAGAACTGGTGAGGAGCAACTTAGAACAATAATTACTTTACCAATGCCTCCATTTATCACAATATTTTTGAACAAAAATAGAACTAAGTTATTGAAAGTAACAAATAAATTAAGAGATTATTATTTTAGAAAAAATATATGTATGAAATTAGACTTTTCTAAAACAAAAAAAATGTTTACAGAAGGAACTCTATATTTATTAGCAGAATTAGAAACTTTGAAAATTACAAATCCTGATATTCAATTTAGCCTAATTCCATCAAAAGAAGTTATTGTTAATCAAGTTCTTAAACAAACAGGAATATTAGAACTACTAGGAGTATCTCTTAATTTTGAAGACATGGAATTTGATGAAACAGTCAAGTATTGGAAATACTCGTCTGGACATAAGGTTGAGATGGATTCTGCTGAAGATATGTTAGATGATTTTGATGATCTTCTATCTGAAAGTAGTAGTACTAGTATATTTAACAGTATTACTGAAGCTGTAACTAATTGTCATCACCATGCATATTTGGAAAAGAGATTCATCAATGATCCTATGAAAGCAAAGAAATGGTGGATATTCTCCCAAGAGAAAGACAACAAGCTGTCTATTTGTGTGTGTGATTTAGGTATAGGCATTCCTAAATCTCTACTGAGAAACTCAGAGAATGTTGCTGAAGATTGGTTTTCAAGTCTTAAAAATTTCTTGAAATCGCATAAAGAAAAATATGATAAAGATAGTGCGTCGATTAAAGCGGCTATTGAAATTGGCAATACAAGAACAAATCTTGTTAATAGAGGCAAAGGCTTAAATCAAATTATTAATCAAATAAGTACACTTTGTGATCACAAAGCCTCTATTGCTATTCTAAGCAATAAAGGATCTTATATTATTAATAGAGGTATGATTGAAGATCGGCCTTTAACAGGTATAGTAGATGGTTTCTCGTTACCATATAAACAATCAATAGATGGAACCGTAATCCTATGGGAAATCCCTATTGATAAGCAGATCTCCGACAACGCTTCAGGAGCATCTCATGAGTAAAAGTGTTATGAAAATCAATGTAGCAAGACAATTCTCAAAAAACCCTGCGGGGCGCTATGTTTCTGATGGTAAAAATTCAGGAGAGGTTTTTTTAAAAAATCTGTTAATTCCTGCTATCACTACCCATGATGAGGTTGAAATTGATTTTGATGGAGTTAGAGGATATGGATCTTCTTTCTTAGAAGAAGCTTTTGGTGGATTAATTCGTTTAACAGGTATGAGTGTTAATGAGTTTAAAGCTAAAGTAAAAATTCTCAGTAGAGATCCCTACCTGTTACCTGAAATTAATAGTTATGTTCAAGATGCTGATAGAGCTTTTGCTAAGTGATAGCTCATATTTTTAAAACATATTTTCTGCCATTATTACCATCCTTATTAACCATATTAGGATGGTATATAGTTTATAAAAGAGATAACACATCTAAAGCTAATACCATTCACAATAAAAGAATTGAGGCAGCACAGAAAACTATTGATGAGATAGCAGCATCAGCAAAGACTTATTATTCTTACTCAGGTAGCGATGAAGAAGCTAAAAAGTTAGAACCTATTCTTACAACAAGTTTACAGAAACTTGGTGTTTATATCTCTTTGGTTAGTGACCAATTAAAAGATGATGGTCAAAAACTAGATTTAGAAATTAATTTTATTGAATTTAGAAAGATAATTTCTGGTGGTAATTTTGGAACTTTATCTAGGCAAAAGATAGGAGCTGACAATCAACTTTACAATGATATCAACATGATTAGTAACGACTTATTTTTAAGTTTAGAAAAAAATCTAAAAATCTAAAAATAAATTTCACGCTTATCGTAGAGCATTAGTTTATTTGTCATCGACAGCTAAAGAAGAGTTAAAATCATATTTATTTTTAACTCTTTTTATATAAACTTCAGATACATACCCCTTCAAGGTCTATATTATTTATATTCACAGAAACTTTAACCCATCTATTCGTAACTTCTTTATATACTTTCAAAGGTGTATTTCTAGGAATAACAATAATGGATTCACTTTGAAAACTTGGAGCTCTCTTAAATGAATGCGTGAAATAGTTATACCTTTTGATTCAATATTATTCACATAGTAAACATAAGCTTCTTTAAAGTCGGAAGTTGTTTCTAAGTTATTTATATGAAACGTAAAAATAATAAATATAAATTGTAGAAAGAAATTTAAAAACTTACTTTTCTCTTCTTCGGTTTCAAAAGATTGAAGTTGCTCCGAAACATTAATTTCATCACGAATACTTTCTTCAAAAAAAGTAAAATTCTCTGTGTTAGCAATTTTCTGGTTGTTAATGTAGTTTTTTTGAAAATTTTGACTGTTTACAATCTCTACTACTAACTTTTGGAAATTTTGTAGATTTTTTTGAACTACTGGATCATTTAAGTATTTGTTAAGTGCTATAGAGGCATTTTGGATACCTATTAATGTTTGTTGTACTTCAGGCTTTTTAAAAAAAGCAATAAGTCCTGTTTGAGCATTTATTAGAGTTTGATTAATTATTTGAATGTTTTTTTGCCATTCAGGGTTATTAGTCAGTTTTTGAATTTCACTCAGTGGAATAGACAATTTTATGCTTCCTAAACTTAAA
>NZ_LQXP01000072.1:0-2905 GCF_003268405.1 Acinetobacter sp. CFCC 11171
GACAATTATCAATGTTTTCTAAAATTAGCATAATACACGTTATACGAAATTTAAAAAATGAGATTATCCTTATGATAATTAAAGAAATTTAAAAATTTCGTATAATCGCCATTATGTTAAATAAGTGCCTGACTTTATTGATAAGGTTAAACATTAGCAGTTAGAAAGGGTTTTCAAAAAGAATGGTAAATCGCCCAAAAATTATAAAAGTAGGAATTTTGCTTGTAGGTCTATGTTTAATTCTGATCTTTAATTCATATAAACAGAAATTGAATTATGACAATGAAATGGCAAAACAGACAACGATACTTTTCTTAAATTCACTTGCTAAACATGATCGAAAATCAGCAATCAAATATGTTTGGCCTGATGCGCAATTATATGAAGACTTAAAAAGTCCTGAAAGATTTCTTTCTTTCAAAGACTCAAAAATTTTAGAAATAATAAGAATTAATGATGATTCAGCGGAAAGTAGACCTGAGTATTATCAAGAATTTTATAAAATTATTTCAGTGATGGTAAAAGTTAAAGTCGTGCATATAGATGATGCTGGCAGTCCAGTAGGTGACTATATTTTATTTATTACTCTTGTGAAAAAATCTCCTCAATCTGATTGGCTAATTACAGGATTGGGTAGTGGGCCTTAAGCTAATAATTATTTATTTTCCCTAAAATTAACATAATACACCTTATACGAAACTAAAAATGGGAGCCTATAGCTCCCATTTTTTATGGATGATTTTTTAGTTCATTCAGCATGGCATCACGCAGAATCTTATTCATTCTTGTCTGATAGCCTTTACCTTGGGCCTTTAGCCATTGCATTACATCTGCATCAATACGAACCGTAGTCACTTGTTTAGTAGGCTTGTAAAAAGGGTTCTGTACTGCATTTTTCCAGAAACTTTCATCAAGTTCAGGAATGTCCGAAAAGTCTATTTCACTGTCTGGGCGTTTAGCCAGGGCTTCAAGTCTTGCCTTTTGTTCTTCAGACAAAACAGGAGGATTATTCAAATCCATTTTGTAAGTAACGGTTTTGCTCATACTGTTTCCTCTCTTTTTTCTCTGCCTGTCGTGCCGAAATAATGCGGATATGATCCATCCCATTATGGTCTTGTACTGTGTGGGCCACCAATAAAACAGCTTGCCCATGTACCATACCTATCGCTTGCCAACGATATTCACCATTTTCAAAGCGATCCTGTTTATATAAGGCATGAGCATCGTAAAAAACCAATGTCGCATCTTCAAAAGCTACACCATGCTTTTTAAGGTTTATTTCTGCTTTATGCTCATCCCATGAAAACTCAATTTCCATAGTTGCATCGCTTTTTGTTAATATAAAAATGTTAATACAAAATTGTAAATTTTGCAAAATTTAGCCAATTTTTATTGGCGGAATATATCAAAACTGCTCATAAAAAAGCCGACTTGTTTCCAAGCCGGCTTTTCGACATCATCGAGCACATTATTTATAGCATAAGTTTTTGATTTTTATAAATTTCAATGTATGCATTTCGTATAATGCCCATTATGTTAAATGGATAAGGAATTGTGAAGTAGTTATCAAATTTTTTATCATTAATTCCTTATGCTTTAATATGTTCATTCTTAATAAATAATCAAATTATAAATGAAAGCATTAATAACAGTTGGTTGTAAAACCGATCATGGTGGAATCATTATTTTAGGTGATTCATCTTTTACTGTCGAAGGTAAAGCAGTACATCTTGATGGCATGACTCACTTTTGTCCTAAATGTAAGGTTCAATCACGTGCAATCGCATCTAATCAAGGTTTTATGACCGTTGGTGGAAAAAGTATTGTTGCTGTTGGTGATACTTCTAGTTGTGGATCAAGATACCTAAAGCTATCTGATCTAGCCGTGTTGAGTAATGGTTCTGGAAGTAGTTCAAGCAAATCTTCTATTTCTAGTTTTCAATCAGTAACACAACAAAATAGTTTTGTAAGTAATTTCAGTTCTAATAATAAAGTTGCAAGCTACCCATCATGTGATGAAGAAGGTAACTGTATTGAAATCGAAGAAAAACCTATACAGCCATTTACATATTTAGAAGAAACTTTTATCGCTCCTTTAAGAGTTCTTTTTGGGGGGATAAGTAAAATTGGAAAACTAGGTATTAATGGAAAGGCTCCAGTATATCCTAATGATAAAACAGCAGGAAAAGCAGCAGAAGCAATGGGATATAAAAAAACAAACTACAGAACAAAAAATGGTGCAGCAGTCTATAAAAAAGGTAATAGTTATATATCTCGAGATGTTGATGGGCATAATGGTGGGGCATGGAAAGAAGCTAGTAGTGTTGACAAGTTAAATAGTAAAAGCACTCGGAATGGAACATTTGATGTAAATATGAATAGAATCGGAGATTAAATTATATGTTGGAAAATTTTAATAGAAATATCACCTTCTTAGGCGAAGGAATCTATGATCCTAATTCTTTTATAGGCTTATGGATTGATGAGGGGGTATGGTCTGATGTTGAATATTGGAAATTAGAAAAAGATTTATTAAGTATAAATTTTCATTATTCTAATAATTCGGCAATACCCCGAGATATATTGAAAGGAGTTATGAGAATTACTCAATTAATGTTTGTTCCAGATTGGAGTGACTTTTCAATTTATAAAAAGCACGAACTATATACTTTAGATGAAGATTGGGGAATACCAACAATTTTTGATAGATATGAAAGGTTTAAATATGTATTAGGAATTTTATTTACAGATGAAATCAACTTGGATGATCAAGACTTTGGTTATGATTTGAAATCGAATTAAATTATTTAATATTCCTAAAATTAACATAATACACGTTATACGAAATTTAAAAAATGAGATTATCCTTATGATAATTAAAGAAATTTAAAAATTTCGTATAATC
>NZ_LQXP01000073.1:0-2707 GCF_003268405.1 Acinetobacter sp. CFCC 11171
AAAAAATGGCACCGTTGCTGGGAGGAAGTGCGATACTGTTCTGAACGATGTAAACGTGAGTCCAGACGTTTATCAAAATCAAACACTTAGAAACGCCTGTATTGGCGTGAACAATAGGCCCGTATCACATCAGGTGAACGCAGCTGCAGATGTTTGGTTTTTCGGCCAGTCACGCGTGCACGCCACATTTTAAAGCTACTGTGTTTCATATTTTGCCGCATCAAGCGAATCACCGCCGCTTCATTTAAACCATACTCACATAAAATAGCTTCAAAAGGAGTTCGATCTTCCCAAGCCATTTCTATAATTCTGGAAACGTCTTCTTCAGAAAATTGATTCATACTATTCTCGTTTTTAATCATCATGAAGCGTCAATAAGCTTTATCGACTTTAATTTGACTAAAAGAATAACAGTACAATCATGAATTTTTTGTGAACCGGACCAGGTTTGTCGGAGATAAAACTTTCTGAGATGAGAAGCATTGCTTCGTAAGACGTAGCGAAGCGTAGTGTCCCGATGAAAAAAGTAAAATATACCTCTGAAATCAGAGAAAGAGCGGTTCAATTATTGATTGAATCCGAAAAAGATTATCCATTGAATTGGGCAGCGATCACAGCTATTGCGCCTAAGATTAGTTGTAAGCTGAACTCCTCGTATTTGTAAGGTTTTAGCATCTATACCCATATGTAGTTTACGCCATTGGCGACAATATTCAGATCCATGTTTCTTGCGTTTCCATTCGCCCTCACCTAGAAACTTCAAGCCTGTAGAGGCTATGAGTAGATGCAGCCCATCGCTACTTTTTTGGAAGCTGATTGCAATATCAATATGCTTTTATCTTCTACAAAGCGTACTGTAATCTGGCGCTGTCCAATCTAATCCGCAAAGTTTAATCAGACTTTGCACAAAGCTAGTGACCATACGTAAAGACAGACGGAATAAGGATTTAATCATTAAGCAGCATTGGGCGACTGCGTCGGAGTAGGTTTGATATCGCCCTTGTTTGCATTTTGATGGCGCATACCATTGCGTAGCTGGATCGAACCAAATGGCAATATTTCCGCGATTAATGAGTGCTCGGTTATATGCGAACCAATTGGTTGTGCGGTAGATTTTATGTGTAGGCATCTTCATTTGAAAATTATATTGTGGAATAAGCCTTAGAGATAGATTTGTGCAACAAAGCCCTTATAAAACTCAATTGAGTGGTCTAATTAACGGAACCACATTCCATATGGTTCTTAAAAAGAACCAACACAATTAGATATTAATATCAATACAGAAGCCACTTTTTCCAACTCACTCAAATTTAGGTCATAACTTAGGTTTGGGATATAAGATCTGGCTTTTTGCTGGGTCGCTACAGTGGTCAACGAGCTGTCAATATCGTGCTTTAATCCAGTCCAGCAAAGCTGAATAACTTTGAACCGTACGCATAATTTAAGTCATGTGCTGAAAAGGCTGCTGACCCAATGACCTAAATGAAGAACTACTATCACACCACTGGAAACCCAACTCAAATTAAAAAATAGGTATGGGTTTCAGTGGACGTTTACAATCCATCAGCTTGATTAACAAGATGATGGATTAGAGATAACATCAACTTAACTAATATGCCCATTGAATGAGCATTCTAAAAAAAACTGCAACAATAGCTAAGGTCAGTACGCCACCCAGCCAAAGTACAACAAACCATCCTACTTGATTCAGTTTCATGATGATTCTCCTTAATGATAGCCATCATCCCCGACACGGACTTTATCACGGAACACCCAATACGACAGTGCGGTATAGAACAAAATAATTGGAATCAACACCAATGCTCCAATGAGGGCAAATAACTGGCTGCTTTGTGGGGCTGCTGCCTGCCAAATGGTGACGGATGGTGGGATGATATTTGGCCATAGACTAATTAAAAATCCAGTATATGCCAACAGTACTAAGGCTAAGGTATAAATGAACGGTGCAAATTCCTGACGTCGTTTACAGGCACGTAATACCAACACTGTAAACACCACCACGAGAATCGGCACAGGGCTAAAGTAATATAGTTGTGGCAAACTAAACCAACGATTTGCAATCTCTGCATGTACCATTGGGGTGTAAATACTCACTGCAGCAAAAATCACCAATAAAGCAACAATCAGTTTTGGCATGAGGCTAAACATATGATTTTGAACACGTGCATCAGTTTTAAAAATCAGCCAACCACAGCCCAAGCTGGCATACAGCACCACTACAGCAATCCCAGTAAAAATTGAAAATGGGGTCAACCAATCCAATCCGGCACCACTATAAATACCATTAGTGGTTTCAATCCCTTGGATATAAGCACCTAAAATCATACCTTGGAAGAATGATGCCAAGATCGAGCCCCAAATAAACGCTTGATCCCATAAATGTTTGGTGCGGTTCGCTTTAAAACGAAACTCAAAGGCGACACCACGGAAAATCAGTGAGATGACCATTAAGATAATCGGCATATACAGCGCAGAAAGCACAGTCGAATACACCAATGGAAATGCCGCAAATAAGCCTGCGCCCCCTAAAACCATCCAAGTTTCATTGCCATCCCAAACTGGTGCGACGGTATTCATCATCACATCGCGTTCTTGGCGATCTTTTACTAAAGGAAAGAGGATACCAATCCCTAAATCAAAGCCATCGAGTACCACATAAATCAGCACACCCACAGCAATGATTACC
>NZ_LQXP01000074.1:0-2683 GCF_003268405.1 Acinetobacter sp. CFCC 11171
CGAACGGGGAAAAGCCCATTAAGTTATCTAAGCTTTAGTGGAACGCTCTGGGAAGTGCGACCATAGTAGGTGATAGTCCTGTACACGAAAGGGCTTAGATAATGATGTCGAGTAGGGCGAGGCACGTGAAACCTTGTCTGAATATGGGGGGACCATCCTCCAAGGCTAAATACTCCTGACTGACCGATAGTGAACCAGTACCGTGAGGGAAAGGCGAAAAGAACCCCTGTGAGGGGAGTGAAATAGATCCTGAAACCGCATGCATACAAGCAGTGGGAGCCAACTTGTTTGGTGACTGCGTACCTTTTGTATAATGGGTCAGCGACTTACATTCAGTAGCAAGGTTAACCGATTAGGGGAGCCGTAGAGAAATCGAGTCTTAATAGGGCGTTTAGTTGCTGGGTGTAGACCCGAAACCGGGTGATCTATCCATGAGCAGGTTGAAGGTTGGGTAACACTAACTGGAGGACCGAACCCACTGTCGTTGAAAAGCCAGGGGATGACTTGTGGATAGGGGTGAAAGGCTAATCAAACTCGGTGATAGCTGGTTCTCCCCGAAAGCTATTTAGGTAGCGCCTCGGACGAATACCATTGGGGGTAGAGCACTGTTTCGGCTAGGGGGTCATCCCGACTTACCAAACCGATGCAAACTCCGAATACCAATGAGTACTATCCGGGAGACAGACTGCGGGTGCTAACGTCCGTAGTCAAGAGGAAAACAATCCAGACCGCCAGCTAAGGCCCCAAAATTATAGTTAAGTGGGAAACGATGTGGGAAGGCATAGACAGCTAGGAGGTTGGCTTAGAAGCAGCCACCCTTTAAAGAAAGCGTAATAGCTCACTAGTCGAGTCGGCCTGCGCGGAAGATGTAACGGGGCTAAAACTATATGCCGAAGCTGCGGATTTACACATTAGTGTAAGTGGTAGGGGAGCGTTCTGTAAGCCGATGAAGGTGGATTGAGAAGTCTGCTGGAGGTATCAGAAGTGCGAATGCTGACGTGAGTAACGACAAAACGGGTGAAAAACCCGTTCGCTGAAAGACCAAGGGTTCCAGTCCAACGTTAATCGGGGCTGGGTGAGTCGACCCCTAAGGCGAGGCCGAGAGGCGTAGTCGATGGGAAATTGGTTAATATTCCAATACTTCAGTGTAATGCGATGAGAGGACGGAGAAGGTTAAGTCAGCCTGGCGTTGGTTGTCCAGGTGAAAGGAAGTAGGCATGTATCTTAGGCAAATCCGGGGTACTCTATGCTGAGATCTGACAGCAAGCTGTACTTGTACAGTGAAGTGGCTGATACCATACTTCCAGGAAAAGTCTCTAAGCTTCAGTTACACTGGAATCGTACCCGAAACCGACACAGGTGGTCAGGTCGAGTAGACCAAAGCGCTTGAGAGAACTCTGCTGAAGGAACTAGGCAAAATGGTACCGTAACTTCGGGAGAAGGTACGCTGCTTTTGGTGATGGAACTTGCTTCCTGAGCTGAGAGCAGCCACAGAAACCAGGCCCCTGCAACTGTTTATTAAAAACATAGCACTCTGCAAACACGAAAGTGGACGTATAGGGTGTGATGCCTGCCCGGTGCTGGAAGGTTAATTGATGGGGTTAGCGTAAGCGAAGCTCTTGATCGAAGCCCCAGTAAACGGCGGCCGTAACTATAACGGTCCTAAGGTAGCGAAATTCCTTGTCGGGTAAGTTCCGACCTGCACGAATGGCATAATGATGGGGGCGCTGTCTCCAGCAGAGGCTCAGTGAAATCGAAATCGCCGTGAAGATGCGGTGTACCCGCGGCTAGACGGAAAGACCCCGTGAACCTTTACTGCAGCTTGACATTGAACTTTGATCTTACTTGTGTAGGATAGGTGGGAGGCTTTGAAACCGAGACGCTAGTTTCGGTGGAGCCAATCTTGAAATACCACCCTGGTAATATTGAGGTTCTAACTCTGCTCCATGATCTGGAGCGAGGACCATGTCTGGTGGGTAGTTTGACTGGGGCGGTCTCCTCCTAAAGAGTAACGGAGGAGTACGAAGGTGCGCTCAGCGTGGTCGGAAATCACGCGTAGAGTATAAAGGCAAAAGCGCGCTTAACTGCGAGACCCACAAGTCGAGCAGGTACGAAAGTAGGTCTTAGTGATCCGGTGGTTCTGTATGGAAGGGCCATCGCTCAACGGATAAAAGGTACTCTGGGGATAACAGGCTGATACCGCCCAAGAGTTCATATCGACGGCGGTGTTTGGCACCTCGATGTCGGCTCATCTCATCCTGGGGCTGAAGCAGGTCCCAAGGGTATGGCTGTTCGCCATTTAAAGAGGTACGCGAGCTGGGTTTAGAACGTCGTGAGACAGTTCGGTCCCTATCTACCGTGGGCGCTGGAAATTTGAGAGGATCTGCTCCTAGTACGAGAGGACCAGAGTGGACGAACCTCTGGTGTACCGGTTGTGACGCCAGTCGCATCGCCGGGTAGCTATGTTCGGAAGGGATAACCGCTGAAAGCATCTAAGCGGGAAGCCTACCTCAAGATAAGATTTCCCTTGGACTTTATGTCCACTAAAGAGCCGTTGAAGACTACGACGTTGATAGGTTGGATGTGGAAGTGCGGTGACGCATGAAGCTGACCAATACTAATTGCTCGTGAGGCTTGACTATACAACACCCAAACAGTTGTTGTATCAAGCATCAATTGATTC
>NZ_LQXP01000075.1:0-2554 GCF_003268405.1 Acinetobacter sp. CFCC 11171
GTAAGCGTCCGCTGAATCCCATACCTATTTTTTAATTCGATTTAGGTTTCCAGCAGTGCGGCAGCAATTCTTCAATTTGGGTCACTTTGTGTGTCGGTAACCTTTTCAGCACATCACTTAAATAGGCATACGGATCCAAGCCATTCAGCTTTGCTGACTGGATTAACGTCATGATGTTTGCCGCTCGCTGACCACTGCGCAGCGAACCTGCAAACAGCCAGTTCTTGCGCCCCAACGCCCAGGGACGCATCTGATTCTCGACCCAATTATTGCAAATAGGTAGATTGCCATCATCCAGATAGCGGCTTAAAGCTGGCCAACGCTTCAGAGTGTAATTGATGGCCTTGGCGGTGGGAGAACTCGATGGCACTGTCAGATGATGTTGGTTGAGCCATTCATATAGTTGTTGCATCACTGGTTGACTATGCTGTTGTCGGTATTCGCGGCGGTCTTCCGCTGTACCATCGGTCTTTTTCCTGAGTTCTGCTTCTATCGCATACAGTTTCTGAATCAGCACTAATGCCTGTTCAGCGACCTGACTTTTCCCAGTTACATGCAGTTCATGGAATTTACGACGTGCATGGGCCATGCAGCCCACCTCAATGACCTGGCCTGATTTAAAGCGTGCTTTATAACCACTGTAATCATCACAGACTAGATAACCCTGCCAGCCTTTCAAGAACTCTGCAGCATGCTGGCCTGAACGACTATCCTGAAAGTCATAGATCACCGCCTGAACTGGATTGTACTGTGTGGTGGCATAGGCCCAGACATAACCTTTCTTCGGTTTTTTATTATTCTCACCCATCCGCATGATGGTGACCGGTGTTTCATCTGCATGCAGCACCCGCTGTTGCAGCACCACCTCTTTTAAGGCATTGGCCAGAGGTTCCAGTTCTACACCGCAGCGACCTATCCAGTCAGATAAAGTTGATCTAGAAAGTTCGATTCCCGCCCGCTGATAGATCAGACGTTGACGGTACAGCGGCAAATGATCGGCATACTTCGATACCAGCACATGGCTGAGCAATTCAGGTGAAGCAATGCCTTTATCAATCACATAGGCGGGCATCGCTTGCTGAGTCAGAGTGTCACACTGATCACAGACCCATTTACCACGCACATGCTGTTCCTTATAGAACTGTGCCGGTCTGAAATGCAGTTTTTCACTGATATCTTCGCCGATACGACGGAGTTGGCAGCCACAAGCACATTGGGTTGATGCAGGTTCATGCTCAATACGGATGGTGTGTAGATGATCTGGCAGTGGTCGACGTTTAGGTTTATTGGTTTTGGCTTTCTGTGTCGCTGCATTGGTTTTATCTGCATTTAGCCGTTCCAGTTCTAGATCAACCGCGGCAATATCTTCTTCAACCGCTTCATCCCATAGATGGATTTGTTTTGCAGTGAGATGTTCGTTTTTACTGCCGAATTTGTGCTGTTTAAATAGTGCGAGTTCATGCTCGTATTTTTGATTGAGAATAGAAAGATGTTGAACTTTAGAATCTAATTGCTGATTGGTGACTTCAAGATGTTGAACTCTGGCATCTAATTGCTGGTTTGATTTTTCTAATTCTTGATTTGATTGTGCCAGAGACTGATGCTGCATCGCCAACTGCCTGGTGAATTCCAGCAGTTGTTCATGGGTCAGTTGGCTTAAGTCAGGCAGCGTATTCATGACCGCAGTATGCCTGAGGTCATGAGAAGAATGAAATAGAACGTTTGGAGAATAGCAGAATGGAACAGCCTGGTTTAAAGCATCGTCACCACCTGCTGTCGTCCAATGCGCTGCCAGGGCAAACCTTGGATCAGTGCCTGTAACTGTTCCGGGCTGAGGGCCACGGTTTCACCTTGGTGAACTTGAGCCCAGTGAAATTTGCCCTGTTCCAGCCGCCGGGCACACAGCCAGATGCCCAGTCCATCATGTACCAACACTTTCATGCGATGGCCACGTTTATTACAGAACAGGTAAGCACAATGCGGTTTGATGTAGCCAAAGGCTCTCACCACCTGAGCCATGGTCGTATCCATACCTGCACGCATGTCCATGGGCTGAGTAGACAACCAGATTTCATCAATGCGGATCATGTTGCCAGTGCCTTGAGTAATTCTGCCAAGGCAGGTATTTCTGATGTCTGCCATTTTAGCTGAATATCATTATTCGTATGAGGCACGGTGATACACAACGTGATCCTCTCATCAATAGGTTGGCTGATTGCAGCAGTGTAAGGCAAAGCAATAAATGCTGGATTCACATGAGTAGGATCCTGCACGGCACCCTCATGATGGCTGAAGATCCTGATCCAACGACTGACAAGGTTGGCATTAATACTATGTTGCAGCGCGACCGAAGCGATCGAGGTATTAGGATTTTTGCAGGCATTGACAATACTGAGTTTGAATTCTTTGCTGTATTTTCGGCGTTTTTTAGCAACAGGAGGTGTTGCTGAATATATATCCATGTTCATGGATTAAGTCCCCACTTGTTTTTAGGTGGGAACTAAATTAAGGCTTATAGGATCGCTTGGTAAGGCTGTGTTAGCCGGATGCTTAC
>NZ_LQXP01000076.1:0-2513 GCF_003268405.1 Acinetobacter sp. CFCC 11171
GTAAGCGTCCGCTGAATCCCATACCTATTTTTTAATTCGATTTAGGTTTCCAGCAGTGTGGCAGTAACTCTTCAATCTGGGTCACTTTATGTGTCGGCAGCCTTTTCATCACATCACTTAAATAGGCATACGGATCCAGCCCATTCAGCTTTGCTGACTGGATTAACGTCATGATGTTTGCCGCTCGCTGACCACTGCGCAGCGAACCTGCAAACAGCCAGTTCTTGCGCCCCAACGCCCAGGGACGCATCTGATTCTCGACCCAATTATTGTCAATCGGTAGATTGCCATCATCCAGATAGCGGCTTAAAGCTGGCCAACGCTTCAGAGTGTAATTGATGGCCTTGGCGGAGGGAGAACTCGATGGCACTGTCAGATGATGTTGGTTGAGCCATTCATATAGTTGTTGCATCACTGGTTGACTATGCTGTTGTCGGTATTCGCGGCGGTCTTCCGCTGTACCATCGGTCTTTTTCCTGAGCTCTGCTTCTATCGCATACAGTTTCTGAATCAGCACTAATGCCTGTTCAGCGACCTGACTTTTCCCAGTTACATGCAGTTCATGGAATTTACGACGTGCATGGGCCATGCAGCCCACCTCAATGACCTGGCCTGATTTAAAGCGTGCTTTATAACCACTGTAATCATCACAGACTAGATAACCCTGCCAGCCTTTCAAGAACGCTTCAGCATGCTGACCTGAACGACTATCCTGAAAGTCATAGATCACCGCCTGAACTGGATTGTACTGTGTAGTGGCATAGGCCCAGACATAACCTTTCTTCGGTTTTTTATCATTCTCACCCATCCGCATGATGGTGACCGGTGTTTCATCTGCATGCAGCACCTGCTGTTGTAGTACCACCTCTTTTAAGGCATTGGCCAGAGGTTCCAGTTCTACACCGCAGCGACCTATCCAGTCAGATAAAGTTGATCTAGAAAGTTCGATTCCCGCCCGCTGATAGATCAGACGTTGACGGTACAGCGGTAAATGATCGGCATACTTCGATACCAGCACATGGCTGAGCAGTTCAGGTGAAGCAATGCCTTTATCAATCACATAGGCGGGCATCGCTTGCTGAGACAGAGTGTCGCACTGATCACAGACCCATTTGCCACGCACATGCTGCTCCTTATAGAACTGTGCCGGTCTGAAATGCAGTTTTTCACTGGCATCTTCGCCGATACGACGGAGTTGGCAGCCACAAGCACATTGGGTTGATGCAGGTTCATGCTCAATACGGATGGTGTGTAGATGATCTGGCAGTGGTCGACGTTTAGGTTTATTGGTTTTGGCTTTGTGTGTCACTGCATCGGTTTTATCTGCATTTAGCCGTTCCAGTTCCAGATCAACCGCGGCAATATCTTCTTCAACCGCTTCATCCCACAGGTGGATTTGTTTTGCAGTGAGATGTTCGTTTTTACTGCCGAATTTGTGCTGTTTAAATAGTGTGAGTTCATGCTCGTATTTTTGATTGAGAATAGAAAGATGCTGAACTTTGGCATCCAATTGCTGGTTTGATTTTTCTAATTCTTGATTTGATTGTGCCAGAGACTGATGCTGCATCGCCAACTGCCGGGTAAATTCCAGCAGTTGTTCATAGGTCAGTTGGCTTAAATCAGGCAGCGTATTCATGACCGCAGTATGCCTGAGGTCATGACGCAGAGGAAATAGAACGTTTGGAGGATGGCAGAATAGCCGAGCTTGGTTTAGAGCATCGTGACCACCTGCTGTCGTCCAATGCGCTGCCAAGGCAAACCCTGGATTAATGCCTGTAACTGTTCCGGGTTGAGAGCTACGTTTTCACCCTGGTGAACTTTAGCCCAGTGGAATTTTCCCTGTTCCAGCCGCCGGGCACACAGCCAGATGCCCAGTCCATCATGTACCAGCACTTTCATACGATGGCCACGTTTATTACAGAACAGGTAGGCGCAATGCGGTTTGATTGAGCCAAAGGCTTTCATAATCTGCGCCATGGCCGTATCCATTCCTGCACGCATATCCATGGGCTGAGTAGACAACCAGATTTCATCGATACGGATCATGTTGCTAGCACCTTGAGTAATTCTGCCAAGGCAGGTATTTCTGATACTTGCCATTTCAAGCCAATTTCTGCTTTTGAGTGGGGTAAAGTAATTTGAACTTTTAACATGTCAGTAGGAGTAGGATCTAATGGTGCAGAGCAAGATAAGGCAATAAATGCAGGTTTATTCGGTAGTAGTGAGCGATCACTCCCTGGCTTAGCATCAATTAAGCGAATCCATTTGGATACAAGATTTGTATTCAATCCATGTTGCAAAGCGACTGAAGCAATTGAAACGTCCGGTGCTTTACAAGCCTGAACGATCTGCTGTTTAAATTCAGCACTGTATGTTCTTCGTTTTTTCGCAAGAGATGCGATGGATGTCTGATTATTTGTAGTCATAAATTTAAGTCCCCACTTGTTTCTAAGTGGAGACTAAATTAAGGCTTATAGGATGAATTCAGAAGGTGTGTTCAGCGGACGCTTACT
>NZ_LQXP01000077.1:0-2038 GCF_003268405.1 Acinetobacter sp. CFCC 11171
CAGCGAAAACCAAGGGCAATTTTTCCTTTCCTGGGCTTTTAATTATTTTTAAAGTTTTTAAATGCTTTTAGACTCTCTGAAAACCTTTGTTTGCAAGGCTTTCAAGGTGGATAAGACTACAATTTCTTTGTCATAAGACTACAATTTCTTTGTCATAAGACTACAATTTCTTTGTCATAAGACTACAATTTCTTTGCATTTGATTACATCGAATGCTAATGTAGTCTTAATAACACTTATAACCTATGCAGTCTTATGAAAAATGACTTAGTAGTAAAAGATAATGCCTTAATTAATGCCAGTTATAATCTCGAAGTAACCGAGCAACGGCTTATCCTTTTATCAATAATAAGAGCAAGAGAAACAGGCCAAGGGATCTCATCCGACAGTAAATTAGAAATCCATGCTTCTGATTATGCTTCTCGCTTTGATGTCACCAAAGAAGCTGCGTATAACGCTCTAAAAAATGCAGTTAATAATCTTTTTGAAAGAAAGTTCTCTTTTAAGGAAATTCATAAAGATACAAACAAAGAAATTGTAGTCAAATCCCGCTGGGTTAGCCGAATTGCATATGTTGATGACCTTGCTACATTAGAAGTTACCTTTGCACCAGATGTTGTTCCTCTTATTACAAGATTGGAAAAGCACTTTACGAGCTATCAACTTAAACAGGTTGCGCAACTAACTAGCAAATATGCTATTCGTCTATATGAGTTTCTAATTGCTTGGAGAGACGTAGGAAAAACACCTGTTATTTCTTTATCTGAGTTCAGAGAAAAATTAGGACTTGAGATGAATGAATATCAAAAAATGGTTAATTTTAAAAGTCGTGTTTTAGAACCAGCCATAAAGCAAATCAATGAGCTGACTGATATACATGTAAAATACGAACAGTACAAAACAGGAAGATCTATCTCAGGCTTATCATTCACTTTTAAGCATAAAAAAATTGATTCGATACCTTCAGAAAGAGATCCAAACACGGTAGATCTCTTTACCCAAATGACCGATGCACAACGCCACATGTTTGCCAATAAACTTTCAGAGCTACCGGAAATGGGTCGGTATTCCCAGGGAACTGAAAGCTATCCACAATTTGCTATTCGTATTGCTGAGATGCTTCACGATCCTGAAAAAATCAAAGAACTATATCCATACCTAAAAAAAGTGGGATATATGCCATTAAATAAAAGGATTTAGTAAATGGCTAAATTATCACTAAGTGAAGTATCTAACCGCTTTAACGTCAGTCGTTCTACGCTATATAGGGCCATAAAAGAAGGGCGTATATCTCGAAGCGCTGATGGTCTTTTTGATATTGCAGAAGTCATCCGATGCTTTGGAGAGCC
Source organism: Acinetobacter sp. CFCC 11171 (assembly GCF_003268405.1). Classification (NCBI taxonomy): domain Bacteria; kingdom Pseudomonadati; phylum Pseudomonadota; class Gammaproteobacteria; order Moraxellales; family Moraxellaceae; genus Acinetobacter; species Acinetobacter sp. CFCC 11171. The sequence goes on from NZ_LQXP01000077.1 coordinate 1,350, forward strand.
GATCAAAAAGCATGAACAAAAACAAGAAGTGGATCAGTCTAAAGATGATGCTGATTTACGTCAGCTTGTTGATTTTATGAAAAAGGAAATTGAGTCATACAAAGATCGTGAGAAACGCTATTTAGATCAAATAGACCGCTTTCAATTGCTATTAGGGCATAAAGAGTCTGAAGAAAAAATGTCTCATGATACACCAGTGACACATTCCAATGATGCACCATGCGACAACAATAGTGGAATAAGTGAAACTATTGATAATAATAGAGATAGTGAAATTAAAACATCCCATGAGACATTGGTGACACGCCCTAATGAAACACCAAAACACGTACCAAATACGCATTATGAGACAAAGAAAAAGCGTGGATTATTTGGCCGTGTGCTGAATGCGGTGTTCGATAATAACTGAGCAATAAAGGGAGAGAGATCATGCCAAAACTGAAAGACATTGCCTTGGGAATTATTGTGGCCCCGCTGCTGATCCCGATCATGCTGATCGCATCGTATCAGGATAAAAAGGCGCTGAAGAAAGAGCTGGATGAACGCCAAAAAGAAAAAGACCAGTCATCCTGATTATTCAATTGAGCTAATCAAAATCGTGAAACATTGCTTAAATAATAGGCGTGGAACGTGAAAAATCATAAAAAAAACCCACCTTGGGGAAGGTGGGCTATCAACTAGAAACTACA
>NZ_LQXP01000078.1:0-2029 GCF_003268405.1 Acinetobacter sp. CFCC 11171
TTACTCAATAAAATAATAAAATCAATTGCTTAAATTATATTTTATTTTAAAAAAAAGACAAATGTGTATTAAAAATAGCCATCATACGTCTATTTTTGATTACAAAATATAATGAGGGGATTGCTTCCCATTTCATACATTTTTCATATATAAAAAGACATACTATTTTTAAGGTTTTTCTAAACCAATTTTTTTACTTCATAATTTTTAACATCATAATTAAAGGTGAACCATGCAAAATAAGAAGCGCACCCCATTAGACGCGCAACAGTCCCATCTTTGGATTATTGGTGGTGGTATCGCAGGTATGGCTGCTGCTGCATTTGCAATCCGTGATGCCAAAGTCCCTGCCAAAAATATCCATATTTTAGAAGAACTCGATATTTCAGGTGGTTCGATGGATGGTGGACATACACCGCATGCCGCGCAAGCTTGGGTAACACGTGGTGGGCGAATGCTGACCGATGAAACTTATTTGTGCCTATGGGACTTATTTTCCAGTATTCCATCTTTGGAAAATCCAGACATTTCGGTGCGTGAAGAATGTCGTGAGTTTAATGAAAAAGTGAAAACCCACGCCAATGCACGGTTGATTGATGCCGAACATGTCATTGCGGATGCAGCAAAGCTTGGTCTGAATACGCTACATCGTGCACAGATGCTGCGCCTATTAGCTTCAAAAGAAGAAAAAATTGGCAGTCGCCGCATTGATGAGTTTTTTGATGAAACCTTTTTTGAAACCAATTTCTGGCGCATGTGGCGCACGACTTTCGCTTTTCAAAAATGGCACAGTGCAGCAGAGTTAAGACGCTATTTCTTGCGTTTTATTCAAGAATTGCCACGCATTCATACCTTAGCGGGTGTGAAACGTACCAAGTACAACCAATATGACTCGATGATTCTGCCCCTACAGCGTTGGTTAGTCGCACAAGGCGTCGATGTGCGTTTTGGACACTATGTCACAGATGCAGACTTCATTACCAATGCTGAAACTCAAGAACGCTACGCTTCACGCCTATATGTACAATTGCCTGAAGGCTCAGAGCAAATTAATCTGAAAGCCAATGATTTAGCTATTTTCACTTTAGGCTCTATTACAGCAGACTCACGTTATGGCGGTAATCATGACGTGCCTGCCCTTATTCGTCATCGAGAAGATCATGGCTGGACGCTTTGGGAAACGCTGGCACAAAAAGCCCCAGACTTTGGCCGTCCAATGACTTTTTATGGCAATGTCGATGAACATAAGTGGGAGTCTTTCACTCTGACCATGAAAGATGACGTGCTACTTAAACGTATTATTGACTATACAGGCAATGAACCAGGCACAGGCGCACTCATGACTTGGTATGAGTCGGGTTGGCATTTATCCATCGTGGTTCCTGCACAGCCACACTTTGCCGACTTACCTGAAGGTTTATATACCTTATGGGGCTACGGTTTCCAAATTGACCATATAGGCGATTACATCAAAAAACCAATGTCCGAAGCCACGGGGCAAGAAATCCTAACAGAACTGATTAAACAGCTCGGTTTTGACGACATTTTAGATCATGTTTTGGCAACGACTGATGTTACTACCGCCATGATGCCATACGCCTCTGCCCTATTCGCCTGCCGTAAACCGGGGGATCGTCCACAGGTAATTCCACAAGGCTCACAAAACTTTGCTTTCCTTGGACAGTTTGTGGAAATTGAAGATGACGTGGTCTTTACTGTGGAATATTCAGTTCGTGGGGCGATGCTTGCCATTTATGAATTTTTTGGGGTGGAACGTGAAATCCCTGAAATTTACAACGGTCTACTTGATCCCAAAGTGGGTTTAAAAGCTTTAGAAACAGTGTTCCACTAAGTTTTTAATATATAGCGATAAGAGCACCTTTATGTCGCCACTATTACATAGTTTAATTTAAGCAACGTTTGGATACACGAGTGTGGCAGGGATGCCACACGTTATCCATCATAATAGGGATGTTATGTATGGGTAACAAAGGCTTTTGCTTTCTTTTGGCTTATCAAAAGTAAGGGT
>NZ_LQXP01000079.1:0-2012 GCF_003268405.1 Acinetobacter sp. CFCC 11171
TAGCGAAAACATAGGGCAATTTTTCCTTGCCTGGGCTTTTAATTATTTTAAAGTTTTTAAATACTTTTAGGTAAGCTGAAAGCCTTGTAAATAAAGGCTTCTAGACTTCATATGACTACGTTTACCTACCAATATGACTACGTTTACCTACCAATATGACTACGTTTACCTACCAATATGACTACGTTTACCTACCACAAGTCTACCTTGTTTATTTTGTAGATTTAACCACGTTTACCTTGCATTAATCTACAGATTTATTAATATAGACTTATATTCATAACTAATAAGATAGATAAATAAAGTGCGGGATTTAGTAGTTAAAGATAATGCATTAATTAATGCGAGTTATAACTTAGATTTAGTAGAACAGCGTTTAATCTTATTAGCTATTGTTGAAGCAAGAGATAGTGGTCGAGGCATTAATGCCAATGATCCATTAGAAGTCCATGCTGAGAGCTATGTAAATCAATTTAATGTTGCAAGACAAACAGCGTACCAAGCGTTAAAAGATGCTTGTAAAGATCTATTCGTACGCCAATTTAGCTATCAAGAAATCAATAAGAGAGGAAATGTAGAAAATGTTTTAAGCCGCTGGGTCAGCGAGATTAGATATATCGATGATGAAGCAACCGTGAAGTTAATATTTGCTCCTGCAATCGTCCCACTTATTACACGTTTAGAAGAGCAATTTACTAAATATGAATTACAACAAATTAGTAATCTCAGCAGTGCGTATGCTGTGCGGTTATATGAATTGTTAATAGCTTGGCGCAGTACAGGCCAAACTCCTATTATTGAACTAGCAGAGTTCAGGAAAAAAATAGGTGTTCTTGATGATGAATATACAAGAATGGGGAATTTCAAAGACCGAGTATTAAATTTGGCTATTGCTCAAATTAATGAACATACAGATATTAAGGTCCAATGTCAGCAACATAAAAAGGGACGTAATATTTCTGGCTTTTCATTTACCTTTAAACAGAAAAAAGTCGTTATAGCTAACAATAAAAAGCAAACTACTCTTGAGATTTTCTCAAAATTTACTGATGCGCAGCGACATTTTTTTGCTAATAAGCTATCTGAGCTTCCAGAAATGAATAAATATTCTCAAGGTACTGAAAGCTACTCGCAGTTCGCAGTTCGAATTTCTGAAATGCTAAAAGATCTACAAAAATTTGAGGAGCTAGTGCCATATCTAGAGAAAGTAGGCTTTAATGCAAAATAAACTTCATGTTTAGATCGGATGGTCATATGAACATCCCTGTACACGTACTGAGGGACACCATTGAACACAACAAAATTCAGCGTTATGGACGCCAGTAAAGCCTTTAAAAAGTCTAGAACAACAATTTATGAAGCTATAAAAAATGGTGAATTATCAAGGGATAGTGATGGACTCATAGACCTATCGGAATTAATAAGAGTTTATGGAAATCCAACTGGTGTTCAGTCCAGTACACGTATTGAACAAGTCCAGAAGGATGCACCTGTACGCATACAGTCCGAGATCGAAAATGTTCTAAAAGATCAGATTACTTTACTTAAAAATCAGTTAGATTTAGCAAATCAAAGAGAAAAGTCTTTGATGCAACATATTGAAGATCTAACTCATAGAATTGAGTTTAAAGGCACCTTAGAACAGCCAAAACAAGAAAATACTAATAAGCTAAATGAATCTACTAATCTAAATATAGCAACAGATCCTCGGCCAGAGATTGAGTCGGACTATGACGCATTGACTACTCCGGAGCAGACGGAAAATAAGCGTATTCCAGTGCCGGAACATGTTGAACCGGAGCAGCCGAAAAGAGGGTGGTTAAGCCGGTTTTTCTTGCCGAATGGCTAAGGGCATTATTCAACTGAGCTAATCAAAAGCGTGAAACATTGCTCAAAGAATAGGCGTGGAACGTGAAAAATCATAAAAAAAGCCCGAACAGGGATGCTCGGGCTATAAACTAGAAACTACAGCGTTGAATTATAAGGATAATTATAACGCATTTCGTATAAGG
>NZ_LQXP01000080.1:0-1949 GCF_003268405.1 Acinetobacter sp. CFCC 11171
AAGTAAGGGGCCAGTGACACTACCCGCAATACGAGAGAATTCACTCCAGTTGGTGCCAAATTGGTAGCTCATGACTACCCCTGAAACCACTCCCATTCCGAAAGACAATGCAAACACCTTAATCCAAAATTGGAACAGATCACGGTAAACAGGATCTTGTGTTTTTAGCCAACGCCATTCTAAGACCGCAAGAAAACTTGCCAGACCAATGGAAATTGCAGGGAAAATAATATGAAAAGAAACTGTAAAAGCGAATTGAATTCGCGCCAATTCAAGTGCTGTCAAACCTAAATCCATGTCTATCACCTTATTGTGGAATTATGCGGTGAACCACAAACGGCCCATAATTTCGGGACTGTTTTAGGCAAGATAGATCAGTATGATGACGCAGACTGTTGTGAATCTGTTGGGATTTGATCAATTGTTTTAGCCTAATCATATAGGCGAACCGACTCTGTTCGCATCCGCTAAACGGTGCAAAAATATAAAGTTTCATAAAATCACTCTTTAAATACCGAGGTAAATCAACAATTCAAATTGTTGGTCTGATTAGGATTTAAAGTGTGTGTGGAGGTGCCCTACCTTGTGGAAGTAAGTAAAGCCTTTGCAGTGAGAAATATACATGTCGGAAAGCATCTTTATAGAAACTTAGACGGACTTGAATCTTATCGATGATTTCAACTATCTCAAAATCAAAAGGTAGGACAACATCACCATAGACGGTACAGTATTGGCATTGATGGTTATGTCCAATGTGATCGTCGTGGTTATGATCTTGGGTCAGATGATGAACTAGTTCGTTATACGTCTCATGTGCGTGTTTGTGATTTTCGGGGGACAGTAAATTATGTGTAATAGAAAGACATACCGGAGCAATTTGAAATTCTTCGGGTAATAGTGGTTGTAAATATACTGCGATTTGCAAAAATAAAGTCATAATTGCAAAAAACAGTCCACTCTGTCTTAGCAACATATTCTCTCAACGTATGCAAACGAAACTAAAATACTTTAAAAAGTAGTGCTGGCTTGAAATCCGATCATATAAGTCAGCTTTATGACTTCATAGAATTAATATACCTAAAATAGCAGAATCTTTAAAGTGAATATTCACTTTAAAGATATAAATATGAATTTTTAAGTTGACATGGCTTTGTTGCACAAACCTATCTGTAAAGGCTTTTTCAGCGATATAATTTTCAAATGAAGAAGCCTACACACAAAATCTACCGCACAACCAATTGGTCCGCATATAACCGAGCACTCATGAGTCGGGGAAATATTGCCATTTGGTTTGATCCTGCTACGCAATGGTATGCTCCATCAAAAGGCAAACAAGGGCGAAATCAAACCTACTCCGACGCAGCTATCCAATGCTGCTTAATGATTAAATCCTTATTCCGTCTATCTTTACGTATGGTCACTGGCTTTGTGCAAAGTCTGATTAAACTTTGTGGATTAAATTGGACCGCACCAGATTACAGTACGCTTTGCAGAAGACAAAAACATATTGATATTGCGATTAATTATCAAAAAAGCAGTGGTGGGCTTAACTTGCTGGTAGACTCTACCGGTCTAAAGTTTTTAGGTGAAGGTGAATGGAAAAGGAAGAAACATGGACCTGAATATCGTCGCCAATGGCGTAAACTTCATATTGGTATAGATGCTGAAACCCTTCAAATACGCGCCATTCAACTCACTACAAATAATGTGAGTGATTCACAAGTGCTTGGTGATTTACTCGATCAGATTCCACAAGATGAGCAGATTGACTCTGTTTATACCGATGGAGCTTATGACACCAAGCAATGCCGTCAGGTCATTGCAGATCGGCAAGCGCATGCGGTGATTCCACCTAGAAAAAATGCGAAACCATGGAAAGATACAAAGATCAGCTCGCTAGCGCGAAATGAATTACTTCGAACAGTTAATCTTGCGAAGCAGTGCTTCTC
>NZ_LQXP01000081.1:0-1851 GCF_003268405.1 Acinetobacter sp. CFCC 11171
CTCGATCAGATTCCACAAGATGAGCAGATTGACTCTGTTTATACCGATGGAGCTTATGACACCAAGCAATGCCGTCAGGTCATTGCAGATCGGCAAGCGCATGCGGTGATTCCACCTAGAAAAAATGCGAAACCATGGAAAGATACAAAGATCAGCTCGCTAGCGCGAAATGAATTACTTCGAACAGTTAAACGTTTAGGCAGGACATTATGGAAAAAATGGTCCGGCTATCATTGCCGAAGTTTGGTCGAAACTAAGATGCATTGCATCAAATTATTGGGGGATAAACTCAGTGCAAGAAAATTTGATAGCCAAGTCAATGAAATTCATGCACGTGTAGCAGTCCTCAACAGATTTACGGAATTAGGTCGACCACTTACCCAAGTTACGCCTTAAATTTGGCTCAATTAGGGGGCTTTGTATTTCAAATCTTTGTGCAACAAAGCCCTATCAAAATACAAGTTCTTAGCTAAATCGTATAAAATGATATTAGTTTGCTCTAAAATGTTTTTACTAGCATTAATTTTTAAAGCCTTACCCCGTGTAACCTATTTGATTTCCTATATATGTTCACTCAACTCATTGGTCAATGTTTGCGGGGTGCCGACTTGGTCACAGTGATAAAAAAGCACCCGCTCCAATTCAGCTTTATTCTTTCTCGTTTCATGCTTCCAAATCGGATCTTTATAAACCGAATAATCCTCGTGCTGAAATTGGGCATAGTCAGGGGTATCTAAAAGCTTGATAAACCCTGTATAGCCCGTTTGTAGTAATGGCACAAAACTCTTCGGTTCATAGACATAATGCTTAGTGTAGTTTTCTTCCGCTTTATTAGATTGCTGAGACTCCCAAATCATCAGGTCACCGTCCCAGCCAAATAAAGTCAGGGTTTGTGCATTTTGGTTTTTCTTAAATAAGCGTCGTCCAAATACATCGTAACCATATTCAGTCACCTGACCATTATGATCACTGCGAACCAATCGGTTCAGATTATCCCACGTCAGTTTTAATGTTTTGCCTGCATGGCTGGTTTCAATCACATTGCCTTGTGCATCGTATTTATAGTTTTTACCCTTATATTGAGCAATCAAATTACTTTTCACTTGTGATGCTGGCGTGGCAATAGGGTCAATTAAATTCCCTGCTGGGTCAAAAGCAAAGCTTTCTGTTTGATATTGACTTTGACTCTGCGTTAAACGGCCAATGGCATCATACTGATAAGTCAGCTTACCTAATCGACTGTCATTTACTTGGGTGAGCAAATAATTTTGATCATATTGATAATGCCGTTCTGCTTGATGCTGTACACGACCTACAGTTTCTCGTTCTGGTCGAATAATTTGTGAACTGAGTAAACCAACATCATTGTAATTTTTGCTTTGGATTAAGCCATTGGCCAACATACGGGACGTTTCGCGGTGTAAGTCATCGCGTTGGAACGCGACCATATCTTGTTGATTAAATGCAATACCATAGATATGCCCTGAACCATAGCTTAGATTGGTCTGAACTTGCCCATCGGGACGAATCGTTTTCGTTAAATTACCTAACTCATCATACTCATAACGCAATACAGCTGTCATCGGCTTTAAATTTGGCACGTTGTAATGCTGATGCTCACGTACCAATTGCCCAAGCGCATTTCGATAGAAATCACTTTGGCTTTCTTTATTTTTTGCTTTGCTCAGTTGGTTATTCAGATTATATTCAAACTCTTCGGTTTGGCTATGACGCGTTTGCACATGGGTATAAGTTTTTGATGCAATCATGCCATCAGCAAAGTAGGCAAATTGAGTAAAAACATTCGGCTGGCGAATTTGAAACAATTGACCATTTTCATTGTAGCTATAG
>NZ_LQXP01000083.1:0-1567 GCF_003268405.1 Acinetobacter sp. CFCC 11171
TGACCAGCTTCATCATCAGCTCGCTACGCTTAAAGCGCTGGACCGTACCCGGGATGTGATCCTGATGGCCGAAGTGGTTGAGGAAGCGACTTATGTCGCCCATCATCCGCAGAAAATTGCTCTGATTTTTAGCGCGATGCGGCATTTTGCCAAAGAGCTCAAAGCGGAAGGCTGGCGTGTACGTTACCATGCTTTTCAGTTCGGCAGTCCGATTCGTAGCCTGCTGGATTTCGTACAGGCACAGCAACTGCTGTTCCCCGTCACAGAATTGGTAATGACCCGATGCGGGGAATACCGCCTGCAGCAGCAGATTGAACAGCACTGGAGCCAGCAGTTGCAACTGCCGGTACAGTGTCTGGATGACGATCGTTTTTTCTGTAGTCCAGAGCAGTTCCAGCATTGGGCCAATCACTACCAGACTCTGCGTATGGAATATTTTTACCGGGAAATGCGTAAACAGACTGGTTACTTGATGCAAAGACAGCAACCGCTTGGACAACAGTGGAACTATGACAGCGCCAATCGCAAGACATGGTCAGGCACTCCACCATTGCCTCCAACACTTCATTTTGAACGCGATCAGATTGATCTGGATGTACTTAAGCTGGTTGAGCGCGAGTTTCCACTTCACGCTGGCAGCCTTGACAACTTCCGCTGGGCCACCACACGTAGCAATGCTCTGCTTGCAATGGAGCATTTCATTACTCACAGTTTGCCGCATTTTGGAGACTATCAGGATGCCATGGCTCAGGGTGCAGACATGCTGTTTCACAGCCTGCTCTCGCCTTATCTAAATTGTGGTCTGTTACTGCCCAAAGAAGTTTGTGATGCGGCAGAAGCTGCCTACCATGACGGTCATGCACCACTGAATGCAGTGGAAGGTTTTATCAGGCAGATCCTCGGCTGGCGCGAATATGTCCGCGGAATTTACTGGCTGTACATGCCGGAGTATGCCAGCCGCAATGCGCTACAGTACTCAACACCGTTGCCACAATTTTACTGGACTGGCCGCACTCAGATGAACTGCATGGCTGAGTGTTTCCGTAATACTTTTCAGCATGCGTATGCACATCATATTCAGCGTTTGATGGTGACTGGAAATTTTGCCTTATTAACTGGTGTAGACCCGCAGCAGATCAGCGAGTGGTATCTGGCAGTCTATGCCGACGCCTATGAATGGGTAGAACTACCGAACACACTGGGCATGGTAATGCATGCCGATGGCGGCTTGATAGCCAGCAAACCCTATGCGGCTTCGGGCAATTACATCCATAAGATGTCTGATTACTGCAAACACTGTAGCTACAATGTCAAAACCCGTACCGAGCCAGACAGCTGTCCGTTCAACAGCCTGTACTGGTATTTCATGATCCGGCATGAAGCGATATTCCGTACCCATCCACGTATGGGCATGATCTATCGGCAGCTGGACAAACTGAAAGATCGGCAGCAGATCATCAGCCATGCCCAGCAGCTTCTTAGCCGGATCAATGAGTTATAAACGATGAAAAAACAGCATCTCCCTGAAAAAATATGTATTCACTGCTTGCGCCCTTTTACTTGGCGC
>NZ_LQXP01000084.1:0-1550 GCF_003268405.1 Acinetobacter sp. CFCC 11171
CATGTCTGTTTTACAATTAATGCAAGCATAATCAGTGTAAAACATTTTGCATGTGACTTGTTCCACTTTAGATATTTGTTTAAGATGAGATGTAACTCATTGAAATGTGTCATCATATTCGTCGTCAGAAAACAAGTATTATGCCATTATTTCAATGAGTTATCTTTTTTGTCGTGTACAAAAAATCACTGTAATCATCACATACCAAATGATCTTGCCAGCTTATCAAGAAATCTTCAGCATGTTGACCTGCCCGACTCAGTTGGAAGTCATAAATGACGGCCTGAATGGGATTGTGTAGTGTAGTGGTATAGTCCCAAACATAACCTTTCTTCGGTTTATTCCTGGCAATCTGCATTACAGTCATTGGTGTTCCATCTGCATGTATAACCTGCTGTTGTAGCACTAGCTGTTTTTTTTAAGGTTTCTGCTAATAGCGCCAGCTTAACCCCGCAGCATCCAATCTGAGCATTGCTCCACAAGGGGTGGGTATGTTTGTGGAATTTAGTCCGTAAAATAGGTGATTTATAAGTGTGCTGCGTAGTGTGTGCAGGCGGTTAATATCATGACTTTAAATTAATCAGCCAAACCGAATCCTGGATCTGTATGCTTATTTGAGTGATTTACTAAGAAGGCATCCAACAAATAAAGCAACTCAGCTAGAAGGATTGTTTCACACCGGTGGAAACCTGAGCCGAATTCAAAATATATATGGGGTTTAGTAGATGGTTGCGAAGAAACATCAAACTGTGAATTAATTAGTGAAAATTGCTTAAAATGTGCTTAAAGTAGTTTATAATAACTCATATTTTGCTCAATTTTATAATGTCTTTTAGGTCTAAATAAATGTCAAAAATTATTGTTGTAAATAAAGATACATTAAGCAAATTTGTTCCTGAAAATAATCAGTTAGTTCTGAATGATGCATCAATTATTCATCTTAGTCTGCACGAAGAGGATGTGCAGGAATTTGTAAAAGAAGGCAATAATTTAATTTTAAAATTAAAGAATGGCGAAACCATCATAATTGAGAATTTTTTTGTAGAATATGAAGATAAACAAGTATCAGATCTAGTTTTTGAAGATAATGAATGTGGATTTTTATGGTTTGACTGGAATGGTGGTGTACCTTTATTTAAAGAAATTACAGGATTAGAGGCTTTGTTGCCTGTTGTATCGGGTAGTAGTTCACTTTTACCATGGATTATAGGTGGAGGAGCTATCATAGGTGGTATTATTGCCGGACAAAATAGTGATGATAAACATCAACAAGATAAAGATACGATTTCCCCACAGGCTCCCATAGTTATCTTGACCACCGACAGTGGCAGTGACAATAAAGATGGCATCACCAACAAGGGTGACTACACTGTTTCGGGTATCGAAGATGGTGCGACCGTTGAATACAGCACTGATGGCGGTAAAACTTGGAGTGCCGATAAACCTGTTGCGCAGGAAGGTGAGAACAGCATTAGCGTTCGTCAAACTGACAAAGCGGGGAATGTTTCGGATTCGACAGACATTAAATTCACATTAGATACGCTTGTACC
>NZ_LQXP01000085.1:0-1473 GCF_003268405.1 Acinetobacter sp. CFCC 11171
AAGTAGAAATGTCCTACCTAATAACCAAATAGAAATGTCCTATATGGACATTTCCAAGTCAAGCACAGGATTTAGATTTCGTTCTTGAATTGCTGTTTTCTGTGCACGTCTGCTTGGCATCTTTTGAGAACGATTGCGTTTATTTTGTTGTTCTAGTTCTTCATGCTGCTGTTGAATATGGGCTAATACAGAACCCAAACGTTTATTTTCAACAATCTCTCGCTGGTTGAGCTGACTTAATTTATCGAAGATGCTGTAATTGATTTTTCTTCCCTGATATTCAATCGCGACTGTACTATCCGGGTATTCCAGAAACTCAAGATACTTGCCAATCAATCTTTGGTTTTCTTCCGTGTTTTCCAGGAGATATACGCATTTATCATAAGTGATCGTCAGGCTATTCGTGACTCTGCGGGGTTCACGCCAGGTAAAAATATCATCTAATTCTTCGGCTGTTTCAGTGACAGTCCGGTGTAGATCCTTGGGATTAAAGGCCATCTTGGCAAACTTCTGATTGAACTGCTCAATGAAGCAGGGTAGCCAGGCATTGGCTTCGGCAATCGAACTGATGCCTTCCAGACGCATTTCTTTGATCAGACGGTCCTGAAGCGTTCTATTGGCTCGTTCTACACGGCCTTTGGCCTGTGGTGAATTAGCGAAGATAATATCGATATTCAGGGTGCTGAGTACGCGCCCAAACTGGGTAATCTTGGTGTCTTTCTTACTGCTTTGATTCACCCTGAAGACTGAATGTTTATCGCTGTAGAAGGCTAAAGGCTTACCATGCTGCTCAACATACAAACGTGTTGAAATCATATAGTCAAAGGTTGATTCCGACTCACAGAAGCGTAAATGCTGTAATTTGCCTGTGGCATCATCGATAAATACCAGCAGACAGCATTTAGGGGCTCGACCTTCAAACCAGTCATGGTGTGAGCCATCGATTTGGATCAGTTCACCATAACAGTCCCGGTTATAACGAGGCTGATACGGGCGTTTCAGACGCTTGGCGCGAGGAATCCATAAATCGGCTGCAATCATCCAGGAACGCAGTGTTTCCACTGAAATATCAAAGCCATGAACGGTGGTGAGCTTTTCATGCGCTAAAGTGGGTCCGAAACCATGCAGTTGATCAGAAACAATATTGAGGCACTTGAGTCTGAGCTCTTCAGGAAGCCTGGAATTGCTGATTTGACCACGACCGGCATGGGCTAATGCAGCTGGGCCTTGAGCTTTGTATTTTTGCAATAAACGTCTGATCTGACGCTCTGAAATATGAAGTAGCTGAGCAGCTTGGGACTGGGTTATGCGTTGATCACAGATTTCCTGCAAGACCGACAATCGTTTAAGTTCTTTATCCGACATAGACACCAACATATCAAACCGTCCGCTAAGAAAATTGCAAAAGTGCATATTCTAAAAGCGGACATTTTTACTTTGGAGAAACCGGACATTTCTACTTTGGGCTTACAA
>NZ_LQXP01000086.1:0-1468 GCF_003268405.1 Acinetobacter sp. CFCC 11171
TTCCACTTGTTTGAACAACTAAAAGCGTATTTATAAGTGATATTCCGCTCTAGTTAAGCCACCTTGTTTTGTTGGGGTAGCTGATCATAGTAAAACTCATTTGGTGTCATTTTGTCTAGACTCGAATGAGGTCGTTTCAGATTATAAAACTCAAAATATGCACTCAATTGCTTTTTCGCATCTGTGACACTACTATAAGCTTTGAGATACACCTCTTCATATTTAACGCTCCGCCATAATCGTTCAACCATCACATTATCTACCCATCGACCTTTACCATCCATACTGATTTGAATGCCATTTGATTTCAATACAGGCGGATTCAAGCGGCAAGTGCAACAGTATAAAAACCAGCCATAACTTCACTCGGTGTATACCAACCTAGTGTTTTTCTAGGACGATGGTTGAGTGCAAATTCTATCTGCTCTATTTGTTCGTTTGACACGCCATCAAACGATGATGATTTTGGCAGATATTGACGGATTAAACCATTCGTATTTTCATTTCTAGCTCGCTGAATAGACTTGTAAGGATCAGCAAAATACGTCTCTATGCCAGCATCAGTAATTCTTTTGTGTTCGGAAAATTCTTTGCCATTATCAAATGTCACACTATAAGCATGGCTCATTTGTAAACGATCTAATGCACAAGTAATCGTTTGAGAGGATGCTCTTGTTGGCCCTAAATGAACAATATGTACATACAGGCTCTTTCGATCAACGAGAGGCAATAAAGCACCTTTATGATGTTTACCAATCACCGTGTCACCTTCGAAATCTCCTAAACGTTGTCGTTGATCAATGACCTGGTGTCGGCAGTGAATACTTGTTTTATCAATGATTTGACCCCTACGATCCGTGTTTTTGTAACCGCGTTTTCGATATTTCTTCTGATGCCTTAAATGTAGATGAAGTTTACCGCCTTTTGATTTATCTTGATAAATGTACTGGTAAATCCACTCATGTGAAGGTACATCCAGCCAACCGCGTTGTGTTAAAGCACCTGAAATTTGTTCGGGTGACCAGTCCAAACCAATCAAATAATCAATATAAGCGAAGGCAAATGCTGTCATTGATGATGAAGGACGGTACCGTCTTTGACTTGCAAATTTAGCTGCCTGTTGAGCTCTATATCCACGTTGCCCAGTATTTCTTTTTAATTCACGGTAGATGGTTGATCGTGAACGTCCTAATTCCCGAGCAAGGGTAGCGATTGAACTTTTACTTTTCAAAGTAGCATAAATTTCGTATCTTTCATCTTGAGAAAGTTGGGTGTATTTCTTCATTGTGTGCTTTCCAATTGCGAGTTGAAAAAGTCTAATGATTCTATGAATACACCTAACTTTTTCAACTAACTACAAATGTGTTGCACTTGGGATTTGAATCTGCGACATCAATAAATGCATCACTGGTGAACTGACTGCCTTGGTCTGTATTCAATATTTCAGGTAATCCATATTTTTCAATCT
>NZ_LQXP01000087.1:0-1442 GCF_003268405.1 Acinetobacter sp. CFCC 11171
CCTAAAATTAAACCGAAACGCATAGCCTTTCCAGACCCGATCAAAGATAGTCTAGTGTAAAGCCAGACAGTTCAATTTTTTGTGAAAATACAGATCAGTCCGCATGTTCAGTCAATTCAGCCCGACCTGATTTGCTGACATTGCACAGGAATCATGATTGCTACAATAACAGAGTGTCCATCTCTATAATGCTACAGCCAGTTAATGAAACTCGCTTCGCATTATTCCTGAAGACATAAATGTTGTGAAAATTATGTGATTTTAATCAAAAAGATACAAATTATTATGGTTGTAATTCAGGCAGCGTGCGCTTAGTATCTAAAGAGAAGTTACTCTATGTAAGTTTCCTTAGTTTTGTCCCATACACCCCCATGTATGGGATTTTTTTTAATCAGTGGATGTCATGAGCATGCATTCAAAAGCGTATATTTTTAGACAGCAGCAATTAATGGTGGATGAGCATTTTCAGTTGCCGCTGGTCGCAAGACTGCAGCATGATCTGGATTTGTCGGAAAATGGCCAGGTCATTGCACGGGATCTAAAAGAAAATGAATTAGTACCTGAAGGCTATCAACTAGTCCCGATCCGGCAATTGGTGCAGGTCTGGAGCAGGCCACAGTTTGAACAAGCCAGTCGTGCTGTGCAGTTGCTCGAGTGGCGCCGCAATCACCGCTTTTGCAGTAAATGTGGCCATCCGACCCAGCAGCACGTCAGTCACTATGCCATGGTCTGCCCATCCTGTGGTTATAACCAGTATCCACGTGTGAATCCTTGTGTGATTACCATCATTACTCGGGGTACAGATGAAATTCTGCTGGCGAAAAATGCCCGCAATAAAACCCAGATGTACAGCCTGATTGCAGGCTTTGTTGAAGTCGGCGAAACCTTAGAGGAGGCAGTACGCCGTGAGACGATGGAAGAAGTGGGGCTACAGATCAAAAACATTCAATATCTGGCCAGCCAGCCGTGGCCGTTTCCCAGCAATCTGATGATGGCCTTCAGGGCGGAATATAATGCAGGCGAGATTCAGATTCAGGAAGATGAACTGAGCGACGCGCAATTTTTCAAGTTTGATCAGTTACCCGAAATTCCCTTCAAGGGCAGTATTGCTTATGCCATGATTCAGCATGTGATGCATGGTACACCTGTTGCCGATGATGGCAAAGAATGGCTTTGAAATTTTGAACAAATATAGTGTGCATTCTCGCTCTTTTAAGGGCGAGTTAAGCCACTAGAAATTTAAAATTATTATATTAGTTCTTTGTACACGACAAAAAAGATAACTCATTGAAATAATGGCATAATACTTGTTTTCTGACGACGAATATGATGACACATTTCAATGAGTTACATCTCATCTTAAACAAATATCTAAAGTGGAACAAGTCACATGCAAAATGTTTTACACTGATTATGCTTGCATTAATTGTAAAACAGACATG
>NZ_LQXP01000088.1:0-1326 GCF_003268405.1 Acinetobacter sp. CFCC 11171
CGTATAACAACCATTATGTTAAGCAGGCTGATTTTCTTCAATTAGCATGTAGACCAAGTCTATCTCAGGACAAAGGTATCCCATTGACGTTAGAGCAGCTGTGATTTGTCCTCTGTGATGAGTCCCATGATTAAAAACATGCAATAGAGTGGCTGCATAAGGTAAATTCATATCTTTACCTGTAGATGTCTTGTACTGTAAATCATATTTAAATTTTTCAATATCAACACATTTTAAAAAATCTATCCAATTAAGAGCCTTATCTTCTAACAGGGATATCAACTTGTCTTTATCATTCTCTATGATGGTATTTAGCTTTAATACAGGTGTGGGTTTAGCTAAAAAACGAGGAAACCAAAGATAGTGTTCACCAACAAGTAAGTGATTCAAAGTTCCAGATATGCTTTTGAAATAAAGTCCACATTCAGCATTAAAATCGTCATTAGAAACAGTTTTTAAAACCTGATTTAATTTTGTAGTAGACCAAATGTTGTATCGAGCTAATAATTCAAAAGTTTTTAAATCCATGTATAAAGAACCATTTATTGAGTTTCCTAAAACTAATATAACTTAAATAGATCAAAAACTTATCTAGACTAATGAAATTATAAAAGATAGTGTTTTAGTAATTAAAATTTTTAAGATTATGAAAAGATGGAAAAAATAGTATTCTTACCAGGTGCATCTGGAAACATTGATTTTTGGAAACCTTTGATTGAGTTTTTACCTAAAAAGTATGAAAAACAAATTATCGGCTATCCTGGTTTTGGACGTATTGCAGAAGATACTAGATTAAAGAGTTTTAGTGATTTACAAGAATACGTTACAGGAAAAATTAATTCTGAATCTATTCTAATTGCCCAATCAATGGGAGGGATATTTGCTGTTAATAAGGCCTTTACTGATCCTAGTCTAATCAAAGGTCTGGTTTTAATAGCAACATCAGGAGGAATAGATTTAACTCCATTTAACGTCCAAGATTGGAGAACTGAATACCAAGAACAGTATCCAAGATATCCTGAATGGTTTATGACAACAAATGTGAATTACGATGAGTATTTGGACAAAATTAATATTCCGATTCTATTGATTTGGGGAGATGCTGACCCTATTAGCCCAGTAGCTGTAGGAACATATCTAAACACCAAATTAAAAGGTTCTACTTTAAAAATTGTTAGCAACGGTAAGCATAATTTGGCTGAAGAACATGCTAAAGACGTTAGTATTTATATAAATCAGTTTTTAGAAGCTATTTCTTAATATTTCTAAAATTAACATAATACACCTTATACGAAATGCTTTATAATTATCCTTAGAAATCAATGC
>NZ_LQXP01000089.1:0-1271 GCF_003268405.1 Acinetobacter sp. CFCC 11171
TGATCCTAGCCAAAATAATGGACACATAGTCCCTCTAAAGATAACGTAACGTTAACTTTGGAGATCCAAGAAATGGCTATCTTGCGCAGCAATGCTGCTTGTATCTCAAGTCCTGAATTTAAACAGCAAGCAATTGATTATGCGCTTTCAAACTCACACGAGTCTGTAGCTGCAATCGCCCAGAAATTAGGTGTGGGTTATTCAACATTAGATAAATGGATTCGTGAAGCTAACCCAACAGGTTCAAGTAAACGTCAACTCTCACCAGAACAACAGCGCATTCTAGATTTAGAGAAAGAGGTCAAACAACTCAGGGAAGCCAATGACATTTTAAAAAAGGCGCATGTGTACTTCCTAACAGATCATGCCAAGAAAAGTACACGGTAATTCAAGGTCTAGCTGTGACAGAAATTAAGGTTTCTTCTGCCTGTAAATGCCTAGGTGTTAGCACTTCGGGATACTATGCTTGGCGGAAGCGACAGATTTACGCTACTCAAAAATATACTGATTTAAAAGCTGTATATTGGCAACACCATGCTCGCTTAGGAGCACCTTCATTAGTTCATGACATGCATGATTTAGGTTACTGCATGAGTGAACGTACAGTTGGAAGGATGCTAAAAAAGCTTAGTTTACGCAGCAAGATTTCCCGCAAATATAAGCATACAACTGATTCAAATCATCGTTTGCCGACGGCATCGAATTTGTTAGATCGCCAGTTTACAGTCACTCGGCCAAATAGAATTTGGACGACCGACATAACGTATATTCACACCAAAGAAGGTTGGTTGTACTTATGCGTGATACTAGATTTATTTAGTCGTCGTATTGTGGGTTGGCAAACCAGCCATCTAATAGACCGTCAATTGGCGTGTGATGCATTTAATTATGCAATGGCTCGTCAGGGGTATCCAATGGATGTTATGGTCCATTCTGACCAAGGCTCACAGTACTGTAGTCGAGATTTTAGAGCGCTATTGTTGACGAATAACTGCATTCAAAGCATGTCTAGACGAGGCCTTGCGCAGTATACTGCTCATGGGATAATGCGGTGACGGAAAGCTTCTTTCATACATTGAAATGTCATGTGGTACACGGGAGTGTGTTTACTACCCGAAAAGAAGCCAATGCTGTCTTGTTTGAATATATTGAGATTTACTACAATCGAATTAGACGGCATTCTGCAAATGGCTGGTTAAGCCCAGAAGCTTTTGAACAGAATTATTTTAAGAATTTAGAGGGACCGATTGTCCACGATACTGTCTAGGATC
>NZ_LQXP01000090.1:0-1231 GCF_003268405.1 Acinetobacter sp. CFCC 11171
AGCAATTTTAAGAAAGAAAAAGCCTGATAGGACAAGGATCCTATGAAATTTGTCGTGTACAGAGATTAAACTTATTAAACCTAACTTAATCTAATTGGACTTTGTTGCACAAACCTACCTCTAAGGGCTTATTCAGTAATATAATACTCATAAGCTCACACCAAAAATCTATCGTACAACCAATTGTCCACCTACAATAAAGCCTTGATCAATCGAGGAAATATATCAATTTAGTTTGATTCAGCGACCCAATGGTTGCTCCGTCCATTGATAAACACGGGTGAAATCAAACCTATTCTGATGCAGCAATCCAATGCTGCTTAATGATTAAATTCCTATTTCGTCTGTCTTTACGCATGGTCACTGGCTCTGTTCAAAGCCTGATTAAACTATGCGGTCTAGATTGGACAGCACCAGATTACACTACACTTTGTAGAAACCTGAGTTCGATGAAATCCACTTAGCCTTTTAACATATTTTAGAAAGTTGGCTTATCTATATATTCATGGCATCGGGGTAGAGCGCGATCTTAAAATTGCAGAACAACATTTGCAAAAAGCGGCTTTACAAGGACATCTTTAGGCGTTAGCGCAATTGGAAAATATTCACGCTTTTTTAAATGTAACTTAATAGTATTGGGTTTGAGTTGAGTTGGATTAAACGAAAGAGACGTATCGAGGTGGATGCGTCTCTTTTTTCATCAATAAGGGGCTTTTCGCTTACATAAAGCCAAACAAAGTTAGGCGCCGAAGCCTTGGAATATATGAATTTTCTTGATTAAATACCGCCGTATTTTATAAAAAATCGATTTTGATAATAAACATGCTGAACAATATATATTCTGCACTTGAGAAATTGGGCATTAGTCCACAAAAACGTGCCTTGCATATTCAATTTTCCAATACCACGCTGAATGAACAAGTATTCTTGCAACGTATTGATGGGGAACATGCCTTAAGTGAAGGTTTGAATGTTCAGCTCATCTGTCTCTCAACTTCTGCCACGCTCGAACTTAAACAATTTATTGGTACACAAGTCGCAATCGATCAGGTGACCGATGCTGGACAACTTTTCCGTATTACCGGGATCATTACTGAAGCATTTCAAGGCCAAAGTGATGGTGCATTAACGCTATATAAGTTGACCTTAGAAGATGCAACAGCACTATGGCATAAGCGTCGTAATAGCCGTGTGTTTATGAATAAATCGGTCAAAGATGTGGTCGAGATTA
>NZ_LQXP01000091.1:0-1212 GCF_003268405.1 Acinetobacter sp. CFCC 11171
TGGTTTACCGTTAACATCAATATAAGGAATATAAAATGAAAGCAGCTCGTTTTTATGACCGAGGGGATATTCGAATTGAAGATATCCCTGAACCGAAAGTACTTCCAGGCACAGTTGGAATTCAAGTTGCGTGGTGTGGTATTTGCGGTACAGATTTACATGAATTCATGGAAGGTCCTATTTTTATTCCACCTTGTGGTCACCCACACCCAATTTCGGGAGAATCTGCACCTGTAACAATGGGACATGAATTTTCAGGCGTGGTTTATGCAGTTGGAGAGGGTGTAGATGATATCCAAATTGGGCAACATGTCGTAGTTGAACCCTACATCATTGCTGACGATGTGCCGACTGGCCCCAATGATAAGTATCATTTATCAAAAAATATGAACTTTATTGGTTTAGGCGGACGCGGTGGTGGTCTTTCTGAAAAAATTGCAGTTCAGCGGCGTTGGGTACATCCTATTTCAAATGATATTCCTTTAGACCAAGCAGCATTGATAGAACCTTTATCTGTCGGTCATCATGCCTATGTCAGAAGTGGCGCAAAAGCTGGCGATATCGCACTGGTTGGTGGAGCAGGCCCAATAGGCTTACTTTTATCTGCTATTTTAAAGGCTAAAGGTCTCACGGTCATCATTACTGAACTGAGTGCAAAACGTAAAGAAAAAGCGATAGAAGCGGGTGTTGCCGATTATGTACTAGACCCATCTAAGGTTGATGTAGTTGCTGAGGTAATGAAAATTACAGAAGACCGCGGTGTAGATGTCGCTTTTGAATGTAGTAGTGTCAATAAAGTCATGGATACACTCGTTGCAGCAATGAAACCAACTGGTGTAGTCGTTATCGTTTCTATTTGGAGCCATCCTGCCACAATTAATGTGCATAGTGTGGTGATGAAAGAGCTAGATATTCGTGGCACGATTGCTTATGTAAATGATCATCAGGAAACTATCCGTTTGGTTGAGCAAGGTAAGATTAATCTAGAACCTTTTATTACCCAACGGATTGCATTAGATGATCTTGTTTCTAAAGGCTTTGAAACATTGATTCATAATAATGAGTCTGCTGTAAAAATTATTGTTCATCCGTAGTAACGCCTAATTTGAACGACTAATTTGAATAAACTAGAAATAAACTCTATGTAGCTATTTCTAATATCTTTATAGATAGGGAATGAGTCTGTACGTACAGATTCATTCTCAAATTTAC
>NZ_LQXP01000092.1:0-1180 GCF_003268405.1 Acinetobacter sp. CFCC 11171
TCACTCTATTTTGATCATATTTGTTTGTGTCTGAAGAATGTGTTTGAAACTAGGCTTTCTATTGATCATTAAAAGATATAATTGAATAATAGATCTCTTTCATAAATCAAAAAACGAGCACCTTTTTGATTGATATTTGTACTCTAATTTTCTTAGCATTCGTGCATAATCTGCGGATGAAATACATTGATTCAAAGAAGCTTTCTGAAACACAGTTTAAGCGATATACAGGCATCTCATGGTCAACCTTTTATTTAAATGGTTGAGCAATTGCAGAAGCATGTTCCAGCTAAAGGCAGACCACCCAAGTTAAGTGTGGAGGATCAGGTTCTGCTCTGTCTGAACTATTGGCGGGAATACCGAACTTTATTTCACATTGCTACGAGTTATGGGGTTTCAGAGCCTACAGCCTCAAGAATTGTACGTCATGTTGAAGATTGCCTGATTCAGTCCAAGCTGTTTAATTTACCGAAGAATTTGCCCGAAAGCGAAGGCATAGACTGGAATGTGGTGATCCTGGATGCCACAGAAATTCCAATTCAAAGGCCTAAAAAAACAGAAGAAAAACTATAGTGGCAAGAAAAAGACCCATACCTTTAAAGTACAGGCCATCATCCATTATAAAACTCAGCAAATTCTGAGTTTATGCACTGATCGCGGTACGGTGCATGATTTCGAGCTATTCAAACGAAATTTAAAGCAGATTCCTTCAGGAGCTTTTATCCTTGCAGATAAAGGCTACCTGGGAATTTATGCTGTGTATCCTAATAGCCTGTTGCCGTTAAAAGCCAAAAGACGCTGTAAACTGGATCCTGAACTCAAAATCTATAATCAGGAAATCAACAAAAGAAGAATCGGGATCGAGCATGTATTTGGGCACTGTTGCAAATAACCACGAATGGTAAGCTGAAGACTGTTTTAGCTAAAGATGCAGCATATGAATCCTTTCCATGGTCGGCATTTTCAGGGCGAAATCATTCTTTGGGCTGTGCGCTGGTATTGTAAACATGGCATTAGCTATCGTGAACTGCAGGAAATGCTGGCCGAACGGGGTGTGAATGTTGATCACACGACTATTTACCGTTGGGTTCAACGTTATGCTCCTGAAATAGAAAAACGTTTACGCTGGTATTGGCGTAATCCTACAGATCTGAGCTCGTGGCATATTGATGAAACCTAA
>NZ_LQXP01000093.1:0-1153 GCF_003268405.1 Acinetobacter sp. CFCC 11171
CAACTCTAGTCCTCATGTTTAATAGTACCGAATTATTTTGCGTAATTGATGATTTCTTTCTTAAATTTGAAGCAACTTATTGGCAATTCCTTAAGCAAAGCCATCGTCTCTGAAGCAAAGCTTTACGCGGATCGTGGTTATATCAGCCAGAATTTAAAAAACAGATTAAAAGAACAAGATATTGATTTAATTACTTATCATCGAAAGAACATGCGGTCTGTTCAACTCTGTACATCAGATGCATATCACTTAAAACAACGTAATAAAATAGAAACGTTATTCAGCTTATTGAAAGGTCAATACAATTTGGTGACGAGTAGAGCTAGAAGTATCTCAGGCTTTTTAAGTGGTATCTACGCATCACTATGTGCATACCAATTAACCAGCAGAATAAGCCCACAATTCAAATTATGCAGTCATTGGCTTAAGCAGGATTCGGGTTAAATAAGATTTTTTCCCTGTGCTAATCAATTCATAAATAATTGGGATTAAAAATAAAGAAAAATATTAAGCTATTTCTTCTTAATGATAAGTATATTATGGCTTTTTTGTGATTTTTGTCACATAATTATATCTTATAAGATTTTAAATTTAAAACAAGTGTATTTAAAAAGGGAAATGATAGGGGATATTATGATTAAATTTCCATTTGGGTTAGTTGTTGTATCTATAGGGTTGGCGGCATGTACTTCTAATCCATATACAAAAACATTAGATCTGCGTTTTCAGAATAAAACAGCAGCAAATACACAAACAATACATGTACAGAGAGATGTACTGTTGTGTGCAGGCGATATTGCTGAAATACAAAACTGCCCGATAGAATTTTATATTGACAGTATTAAGTCGGGTACGTTCTATGTAGGCAATTCTGCTAATTATCATTTAAAACCAGAAAGTTACAATTTCAAAGTAAAAAACTGTACTGAAGAATCATGCCAAAGTTGTGATGTTGACTTAAACGTAGGAAAGCTAACAAGCAATGAATTTGTACTCTCTGTCAATACAGACGGTAAACCTTTTATTTCCAATAATGGTCAGCCTTTAAGTTGTGAGGTGAAGCATCAGGTTGCTGCTCAGGAACAGACAATACGAGTAGATTTAGCTGCGGACACTTTATTTAAATTTAACGGTTCTTCCTTGAATGATTTAC
>NZ_LQXP01000094.1:0-1149 GCF_003268405.1 Acinetobacter sp. CFCC 11171
AGTTATGAGGTCTTGAGTGCCTTCTTCTTAGAAGCGGGTTTCCTAGGCATTATGCTGTTTGGTTGGGGAAGAGTGGGTCCTAAAACCCATTTCTTTGCCACACTGATGGTGGCAATTGGCACTGTATTTCCATGTTTTGGATTTTATCTTCCAATAGCTGGATGCAAACTCCACAAGGCTTCAGCTTTGAAAATGGCATTATAGTGCCGCAAGATTGGTTTGCTATCGTTTTTAACCCATCATTCCCTTATCGCTTAGCGCATATGGCTCTAGCAGCATTCCTTGTATCTGGCTTATTGGTCGCTGCTACTGCAGCATGGCACTTACTCAAAGGTCGCCGTGATGCCTTAGTAAAAAAATCATTTTCTATGGCGATGTGGATGATTCTCGCACTTGCACCTTTACAGGTATTTGTGGGGGATATGCATGGTCTAAATACATAGAACATCAACCTGCGAAACTTGCTGCGATTGAAGGTCACTGGGGAACTAATAAAGATCATGGCATGCCGTTATATTTGTTCGGTATTCCTGATATGGAGGCGGAAGAAACCAAGTATGCAATTGGCATTCCGAACCTCGGTAGTCTGATCATGACGCACACCTTAGAGGGAGAGGTGAAAGGCTTAAAAGAATTTGCCCCTGAAGATCGACCAAACTCGCTCGTAGTATTTTGGAGCTTCCGCATTATGGTCGGTATGGGAGTCTTGATGATTTTGCTTGCTCTGATGGGTGCATGGTTGCGTAAAACTGGGAAATTTTATGAGTCAAAATGGCTACACAAATTTGCCTTATGTATGGGACCTTCAGGCTTTATTGCCCTGCTTGCTGGTTGGTTTACCACAGAAGTCGGCGTCAACCTTGGGTCGTGTATGGCGTACTGCGTACCAAAGATGCCTTGTCACCAGTATCGGCAGAACAAGTCGGTTTAACCTTAATAATCTTTGTGATTGTCTACTGCGTCGTATTTGGTATTGGGATTTATTACATGCTCAAATTGATGGTTAAAGGACCACAGTTCATTCATTCTCAAGCCCATAGCGATGGTGAGGTCATTCGTGCATCAAATCGTCCAATGAGTACGATTGATGAGTCGCTTGAAGTACAACCACAGGAGAAAAACCATGATTGATTTATCCTTAATTTGGGT
>NZ_LQXP01000095.1:0-1084 GCF_003268405.1 Acinetobacter sp. CFCC 11171
GGTCATCGAGTTGAGTATCACGGTCAGACATACAAAGTTGGCGAGATTGCAGAAAAGATAGAAACGCATTCAATCAAAAATATTTCTTACAAAGGCAATCAGCATACTTTACATGTGGGTGAGACCCATATACGCATAACACGCGCAGCAAAACCAAAGCAGAAAGATAGCTCAGGGAAGCGGGTTGCTCCTGAGCAGGGAGATGCTGTCGATGCAAGGCTGGTTGTTTCTGTCGTTAAGGATTGTGACGGTAAAATTGTGGCGAGATGGTGTTTGCTGAGTAATGTTGCAATGGATATAGATACAGCAGAATTGAGTACATGGTATTACTGGCGCTGGACAATTGAGTGTTATTTTAAATTGCTTAAGAGCAGGCAGGACATGACGTTGAGGCATGGCTACAAACGACACCTCAAGCAATCCTGAGAAGGCTACTGATCAGTAGTATGGCTTGTGTGCTGACATGGCGAGTACAGCGTGGTACAGATGAGCAGAATATAAGAATTCGGGCATTTCTCACCCGAATTTCAGGTAGGCAACAGAAAAGGGGAAAATTAGAAAGTGCCCCTGCCATACTGGCAGGGCTTTCAATACTATTGAACACTCTTTAGTTGTTGTCAGAGTATTCGTCTGATGAGCTGAATGCGATTGCTCAGATCGCATTCAATTTATAAAAAATGTGTAGATACCTATGCTTTTTAAGGAGAGGGTTAGGGAGAGGTTTCTAGGGAAAAAATGATGTGTGCTGAAAAAACAGGAGGTTTTAACTTGGTAAACTAAACACACTCATCAGGAGTTTACCATGAGCAAGAAACACAAGACTTACACCACAGAATTTAAAGCTGAAGCCATCAAATTAATTGAAGCCAATCAAGGCAATGTCTCGGAAACAGCTAGACAACTTAGCATTTCAATGCAAACTCTTTCAAATTGGAATACCAAAGCAAAGGCTGGAACTTTAGCAGGTACAAAACAGTATTCACCTGATCTAAACGCTCTACTCGAAGAAAATAAAAAACTCCTCTGTACACGACAAATTTCATAGGATCCTTGTCCTATCAGGCTTTTCTTTCTTAAAATTGCG
>NZ_LQXP01000096.1:0-1081 GCF_003268405.1 Acinetobacter sp. CFCC 11171
AAGTTGACAAAAATAACTAATCATGCGAAAAGGTTTTTTTAGTTAACAGATGTTCACACATGCCTCGGATTGTTTCTGTACCACTTAGTTTAGAACAGCGAGAACGACTCATTTTTCTGGCCAAACATGCAAAACATTGGCGTGAAAGACAACGTGCCCAAACTATTCTCTGGCTTTCCGAAGGTAAAAGTGTTGCAGAAGTTGCCACTCTACAAGAACGTATCCCAGAAACCATAAGGCTACAACGCCGACGTTGGGAATTGTATGAGTTTGAATCGATTAAAGAAGGTCATCGCTCAGGTCGACCCAATACATTGATCTCAGACTATCAGGCGAAAATCTTAGATTGGGTCAATACAAGTCCACTCAATGCAGAACAAATCCGAGTCAAACTACATGAAGAATACGAAGTGTCCGTGTCTGTTGAAACCATTCGTAAGTTTTTACGTGATTCAGGTATGGTCTTCAAGCGTACCCGTCATAGCTTGAAAAAAAAGAGATCCGATTGTATTTGAACAAGCAACACAGCAGATTGAAGAATTACGAGAGCAAGCGGCACGTGGTGAAATTATATTAGGTTATGTTGATGAAACAGGGTTTTCATCTACACCTGATAACCGCTATGCGTGGACAAAGATAGGTAATGTTCATGCGGTTGATGCAATAAGATTAAAACGAGTTAATGTCATGGGGTGTTTGCTTTCAACGGGGAAACTGGTGACAAGTTGTTTACAAGAGTCAGTTACAAGCACTTGGTTTTATGCCTATTTAACTGGAATAGCTCAACAAGTTAAACAGACGTATAACCTTCCATTGGTTCTTATTGTTGATAATGCCTCGATTCATAGAAGTAAAAAGATGGCTGATTACAGAGAGCTACTTAAAACTAACTTTTCGACGAATCTGTATTTTATTCCAGCTTATAGCCCTGAGTTAAATCGAATCGAGATGGTATGGAAGCAGATGAAATATTATTGGCGAGATTTTCAAGTCATGACAGCTGATAAAATAGAGCAATGGGTGGAGAAAGTATCAAACCAATTCGGAAAAGAATACATGTTTACTTTTTAATGACAACTTA
>NZ_LQXP01000097.1:0-1080 GCF_003268405.1 Acinetobacter sp. CFCC 11171
TATTGAAAGCGGATTTCTATAACACTTATGCAATACTAGGTCATTTTTTTGCCCCCAAGATAAATTTTTAGACAAAGTATTTAGATCAATTAATGCATTGCCCTGATTGTCAGTTCCAAATAACTCTTTCGGAGTTCTTGTGTATATATTAAAAATTGTTTGTAAATCATCATAAGCCCAAACAATATTTTTTTCAGATGCTACATCCCCTTTCAAAAGTTTATAACACAATTTAAAAAAATCATCGGGTAAATCTTGAGCTTCATCAATCAGAATATAATCATATTTTTGATTAATTTGATTATTAATTAATTGACCACAAACATACATAAAAGGATCATTATTATTAAAAGTCTTAGCCTTATCTAAGGCTATAGGAAGAACATCATTTTCAATTGCACTATTATAATAAACACCATCAACTTTATATCCACCCCACGCATGAAGAATATCTATATTACTCCAATCAGGGTCACTACTAGAAAAATGCCTGTAAAATTTAGCAATAATCTCTTTAACCAAAACATATAGGCTTTTCGTCCAAAAAGTAAAAAGAATTTTTTTATCAGGGTATTGCAAATGGATATAAGCGGCTTTCATTGCTAAAATAATGGTCTTACCAGACCCAGCAAGCCCTCTAATTCTTTGTGGGCCATTTATCAAATTTATCGCAACTTTTCTTTGCTCTGCATCAAAATTAATAATTTCATCTTCTAACCTTATTAATATATTGAGCTTATTTTTTTCATCTTCAACTATTGCTGTTCTTTTTGATGGCTTAGATAAAGCTTTCGCTCCTTCTAAAATGGAGCGTATTTCATTTAAATGCTCTTCCGTTAACTCCTCATCTTTATTTTTTATAAAATCACTTAATTGTTCTAATGATCCAATAATATCATCTTTTTCTAAATACCCTTCACATATAACCTGTGCATCTATCTCAAAAACTAGTTTCCGGCCTTTTTTACCATTTCTAGTTCGTAATGTCGGGCTTTTAACAAGCATGCTATCAACATGACTATAAGTTTCCTCCAAAGCTTCAATTTTTTCTTCAATTTGATGCTCTGTTGACGTAGATAA
>NZ_LQXP01000098.1:0-1039 GCF_003268405.1 Acinetobacter sp. CFCC 11171
GGCTTTGTTGCACAAAGCTATTCTTGAAGGCTTCTTCAGTAATATAATTTCCAGATGAAGAAGCCTACACCTAAAATCTATCGTACAACCAATTGGTCCTCGTATAACCAAGCTTTAATCAAGCGAGGAAATATTTCAATCTGGTTTGATCCTAAGACGCAATGGTATGCACAACCACAAGGCAAGCAAGGACGAAATCAAACTTATTCCGATACAGCGATTCAATGCTGTTTAATGATCAAATCTCTATTCCGTCTTTCTTTACGTATGGTTACTGGCTTTGTTCAAAGCCTGATTAAACTCTGTGGCTTGAATTGGACAGCACCAGATTACTCCACCCTTTGTAGACGACAAAAGCATATTGATATTGCGATAAGCTATCAGAAAAGTCATGATGGGTTACACCTACTTGTCGACTCTACGGGTTTAAAGTTTTTAGGTGAAGGCGAATGGAAGCGTAAAAAACATCAGCCTGAATACCGTCGGCAATGGCGTAAACTGCATATTGGTATAGATGCTGAAACACTGCAAATACGTGCCGTTCAGCTTACTACAAATAATGTCAGTGATTCACAAGTACTAGGTGATTTACTGGATCAAATTCCACTAGATGAGCGAATAGATTCTGTCTATACCGATGGCGCGTACGACACGAAGTGCTGCAGAAAAGTGATTTCAGATCGTCAAGCACATGCAGTAATTCCACCCAGAAAGAATGCCAAGCCCTGGAAAGATTCTAAAATAAGTTCAATAGAACGAAATGAGTTACTTCAAACGGTTAAACATTTAGGTAGAACCCTATGGAAAAAATGGTCGGGTTATCACCGTCGTAGTTTGGTGGAAACCAAGATGCATTGCATCAAATTATTAGGTGATAGGCTGACGGCAAGACATTTTCAAAGTCAGGTCAATGAAATTCATGCGCGTGTGGCAGTTCTGAATAGATTTACGGAATTAGGTAGACCTCGCACCCAAGTTGTGTCTTAAATTTGAATGGATTGGGGAGAACTCAGCTTTTGAATGTTTATGCAACAAAGCC
>NZ_LQXP01000099.1:0-1011 GCF_003268405.1 Acinetobacter sp. CFCC 11171
CACTTAAAAACTGCTCAAAATCAGCCCATTGATGTTTAAAAGATTCATCATTCTTAAATTTATTCAAAACCCAAGCGCCAAGCAAAATTTTCCGTCTAGTTTCATTTTTCCGTTCTTGGGCTTTTGCTTCGCTTAAAAGTTTTTGCTGTTTGAGTTTAAGCTCATTCTGTTTCTGTTTTGCCTGTTCTAAGATCTGCTCTTGTTCTTTTTTTAAATACTCAATTTGCTCTTGCAGGGATAATTTTTTCTGCTGTGCTTTGGTGAGTTTCTTTAAAACTGCATCTTTCTTTTCTTGAATATCTGACATAGTATTAAACCGTGATGATCAATAATCAAACATCATCATAGAGTCAAAAAACAAAGCGAGCAATATCAAACGTAGCGAAGCGAAGTTTTCCCGGAGTGAAACGAAGGGCGCACTTACCCACTTTTATCATTTCATTCAAAAGTGGACGTTGCGACAGGGGAAACCCCTGTACCCCATGACCTCGCTTTAGCATGGTCAGCAACTTTTTCAAAGTTGCAAAAATCAAAACCACGGTATGCAGAAATTTAGGTTTTTAAAGTGGCAATTTTTCATTTGAATGAAAGCAACATCTCACGAAGTGACGGACGTTCAGCCGTTGCTTGTGCTGCTTATCGTGCCTGTGAAAAATTAGAGGATCTGACTTTTGGAAAGACTCAGGACTACACTAAAAAAAAGGGACTTGAATACAAAAATATTTATGCACCAGAACATACCAATACAAAACTTTTAGACCGTCAAACACTTTGGAATACAGTAGAAAAAAAAGAATTCAATGCCAATGGCTCAATGAAAGCCAATGCACGACTCGCCAAAGAATATATCTGTGCTTTACCACATGAATTAACAGATGCAGAACGCATAAAAATCGTTGATGACTTTTGCCGAGACTTTGTGAACAAGCACAATGTTATTGTCGATGCCTGCATCCATGCACCACATGAACATAACGATGAAACCAATAATAAAAACTATCACGTACACAT
>NZ_LQXP01000100.1:0-987 GCF_003268405.1 Acinetobacter sp. CFCC 11171
CTTTAGATCTCGCTGACAATCCAGAACATCGAGCGAAACGAGATCTACATGATGAGCATCATGCTGAACAAATTAAACGAATTTGGAAAGAAAGTTCAGGCCGATATGGTGTGCTTAAGGTCTGGCAACAATTGAAACGTGAAGGTTATGTTATCGCACGTTGTACAGTTGCTCGATTGATACAGAAGCTAGGTATACAAGGTGTTATGGCGTTTTAAAACATCTGACTGCCTATCAAAGAGATTATTTATTGGTCGAATAATCTCAAAACCTGATTGACTACCAAGACGGTATCTCAGGTGAGTGACTTTACGTATATTCAAACTCATTCGGGCTGGGTCTATACCGCCTTTATTATTGATGTGTTCTCACGAGCAATTGTTGGATGGAAAGTATCTACACGGATGAATACAGATATGGTGCTCGATGCACTTGAGCAAGCATTGCATGATCGAGGGATGCCAAAGAATGTGATTCATCATTCCGATAGAAGTGTGCAATATCTTTCCAGTCGCTATACCAATCGTCTAGAAGCAGCAAATTTACGAGCGTCAGTCGGTACAAATGGTGATTCATACGATAACGCTTTGGCTGAAACAGTGAATGGGTTATACAAAACAGAGGTGATTGAATATTTAAAAGCAGACTGGCAAGGTTTAGCGGATGTACAACTTGCGACATTAAATTGGGTAGATTGGTTTAACAAAAAGCGTGTACACAGCGCATTGGGTTATGTACCTCCTTTTGAGTTTGAAGCAATGTACTATGATAAGATTAACCCGTTAGGTCAGGTGGCCTAACTTAAATAAAAATGTCTCCGACAAACCCGGTACGGTTCATTTAATGAAAGCCTCTATAGTGAAAAAAAATTAAGTTTTAATAAAAAAGCGCCTTTGAATGTAGGCGCTAAATTTTAATGCTTGATACACTAACGCTAATATTCAAGTATACTTAATTTAACATAATCTATATTATACGAAATCAGTC
>NZ_LQXP01000101.1:0-981 GCF_003268405.1 Acinetobacter sp. CFCC 11171
AAAACGACTGCTATTTCCTTTACTGCGGCAGGCAATAATTTTGAATTAGCACTGGCTGTAGCGATTGCCACTTTTGGATTAGCTTCACCTGTAGCTTTCACAACAGTGATTGGACCGCTTGTTGAAGTGCCTGTATTGATTGCCTTAGTGACAGTTTCGCTATGGCTTAGAAAAAAAGTTTTTAAAGAAGTATGAATCAAAAGAGTATTTAGATTTCCTAAAATTAACATAATACACCTTATACAAAACTAAAAATGGGAGCTTTAAGCTCCCATTTTTGCTGAGTTTTTCAATTTTTAGGTAGTAGCCTAGGCTTCAATAAATTACGCACCTAAACGCATTAACTTTTCTTGAATCGCATCACTGACAAAGGCATTTAGAGAATTACTTGATGCTAAAACCGCCTTACGGTGCAATTCAGGGCTAATACGGACATTAAAAGTGCCTTTGAATGGTTGATCAGGAGATTTTCCTAGTTCAGCACATGATTCTAAATAGCCGTCTACAGATTCCTGAAAAGCTTTCTCAAGGGCTTTTAAAGTTTCCGCTTCATAGGTGATAAGATCACGAATAAAAGCAAGTTTTCCAAATAACTCACCTGTTTCAAGATCAGGCTCAATTGTTCCGAGATAACCTTTGTATTTTAAATAGCTCATAAAAATCCCTCCTGCTTGAGTGCCTGTTTTACAGCTTTCAATGCCCCACCTTTGATTTCATTTTCAGGGTGTGGTCTATGCAGTAAAATCATATGTTCAGTTTTTTCATTAAAAAACCGAACACGAGAGCCTGCCATTTCAAATTTTTCATAGCCGAGCTGGCTCAGTAAAACGACTAAATCTTTATATGGAAACGTATTTTTTGAATTTCCAAATTTTTCCAATAACTTTTCCGTTTTACCCATATTTTAGCCCTACTCAGTTACGACTAAGTATAGTCCCCTGAAATTAAAAAATGCAACTGAATTTAGTTGCTGTTATTCCC
>NZ_LQXP01000102.1:0-947 GCF_003268405.1 Acinetobacter sp. CFCC 11171
CCACCTTCACGGATCGCAAAGCGTAAGCCAGCGTCCATTGCGATTGGGTGGATTAATTCTACTGACATTTCTACGTTGTCACCAGGCATAACCATTTCAACGCCTTCTTTAAGCGAGATCGCACCAGTTACGTCAGTTGTACGGAAGTAGAACTGTGGACGGTAACCGTTAAGGAATGGAGTATGACGGCCACCTTCGTCTTTAGAAAGTACGTATACTTCTGCGTCGAATTTAGTATGCGGTTTGATTGTACCTGGTTTAGCAAGTACTTGACCACGTTGAACGTCTTCACGTTTAGTACCACGTAGAAGAACACCACAGTTCTCGCCCGCACGACCTTCGTCAAGAAGTTTACGGAACATTTCTACGCCAGTTACAGTTGTTTTAACTGTATCTTTAATACCAACGATTTCAACTTCTTCGCCTACTTTCACGATACCAGTTTCAACACGGCCAGTTACTACTGTACCACGACCTGAAATTGAGAATACATCTTCGATTGGCATAAGGAATGCTTGGTCGATAGCACGTTCTGGTTCTGGGATGTAAGAGTCAAGAGCTTCAACAAGAGCAACTACAGCATCTTCGCCGTATTGACCAGCTTCACCATTAAGCGCTGCAAGAGCAGAACCACGGATTACTGGAGTGTCGTCGCCTGGGAAGTCATAAGTAGAAAGAAGTTCACGAACTTCCATTTCTACTAATTCAATTAATTCTTCGTCGTCCACGATATCGCATTTGTTTAGGAATACAACGATATAAGGCACACCTACCTGACGAGAAAGGAGGATGTGTTCACGAGTTTGTGGCATTGGACCATCAGTCGCCGAACAAACAAGGATCGCACCATCCATTTGCGCAGCACCAGTAATCATGTTTTTAACATAATCGGCGTGACCTGGGCAGTCTACGTGAGCGTAGTGACGGATTGGAGAATCGTATTCTAC
>NZ_LQXP01000103.1:0-922 GCF_003268405.1 Acinetobacter sp. CFCC 11171
CTTTGGTTGGTTTTTGATTGTGAATAGCCATATTTAGCGCATTACAAACAAGCTGTGTTGTCATGCGCTCATTTAAGCTATAGCCAACCACTTGCTTCGTGTAAAGGTCTTTTACCGCTGCTAAATACAGCCATCCTTCAACAGTCCATATGTACGTAATATCACTTGACCATGCTTGATTTGGTCTAGTCATTGAGAATTGTTGCTCCAGCAGGTTTTCATAGATCGCTCGATTATGGTCACTATTCGTAGTCCTTTTAAAACGCTTGTGTCGCTTACAATACAGGTGGTTCAGCGCTTTTATCTGACGTACAGCGTACATACTCATTTTTATACCCTGAGCTTGTAAGTATTTGGTTAATCGAATATAACCATAGCTCTGCCTTGTCTCCTCATGGGCTATTTTCACCAATATCGTCTGTTGATTTCGTTGAATCGTTCTTTTGCTCACGCCTCTCTTGAGCCAATCATAAAAACATGAAACTGAAACATGAAGTAATCGAGCCATTAAGGTAATTGGAAAAGAATATCTTTTTTGTTTCATATAGGCGTACCTTACTGACTTTCTTTGGCAAAGTACGCTGCTGCCTTTTTTAAAAATTCACGTTCCATTTCAGCTATTTTGAGCTGTTGTTTGAGTTTTTTATTTTCTTCGAGTAGAGCGTTTAGATCAGGTGAATATTGTTTTGTACCTGCTAAAGTTCCAGCCTTTGCTTTGGTATTCCAATTTGAAAGAGTTTGCATTGAAATGCTAAGTTGTCTAGCTGTTTCCGAGACATTGCCTTGATTGGCTTCAATTAATTTGATGGCTTCAGCTTTAAATTCTGTGGTGTAAGTCTTGTGTTTCTTGCTCATGGTAAACTCCTGATGAGTGTGTTTAGTTTACCAAGTTAAAACCTCCTCTTTTTTCAGCACACATCAA
>NZ_LQXP01000104.1:0-813 GCF_003268405.1 Acinetobacter sp. CFCC 11171
GAGAACGGGTCGTAAATGAGGTGCTTGCAAATATTGACTTGGATTTAGCTCAATTTGTAGCAAAAGAATTGGGGTTAGATGCTCCGACTAAGCAAAGTAAATCGGTTAAGAAAGCTGCCGTCGCTAAATCTGATCACTTAAGTACATTGGCATACCCTGCATCTGATATTAAGCAACGTAAAATTGCACTACTGGTACACAACGGTGCAAATGCTTCATCTATCGATGCAATCAAGACTTGGGGCGAATCAGAAAGTGCTGTAGTTGAAGTTTTAGCCCCTAATGCAGCGCCAGTTAAATCTAACGATGGTAAAGAAATTGCAGTGGATGGACGTCAGAATGGCGAACCTTCAGTTACCTACGATGCTGTCGTTGTTGTTGATGGAGATAATTTAGATGAATTCCTGAATGATGGTGTAGCCAAACATTATGTATTGGAAACATTTAAGCATCTTAAACCTATAGTTTTATTGGGTGATAAAGAGGCTTTAATTAAAGAGCTTAATCTGACTCAAGATGCTGCGCTTTTCACTTCACAAAGTTTCAAAGATGTCAGTGATCAATTTAAAACAGCGATACAGAATCACCGTTATTGGGACCGTGAAGATAAAGTTGCTTCTATACCGGCCTAATTTAACTATGAATAAAAAAACGCCCTTCTGGGCGGTTTTTTATCTATTGGTTCTTGGTTCTAACTAGATTTAAAAAATGTAGATGACGTTCGTATTGATCAATAACATCTTGCAAAATATCTTCTTGCGTCCATTCGATGATGTCATAATTTTGACCACCTTCCCTCAAAAACACTTCAGC
>NZ_LQXP01000105.1:0-812 GCF_003268405.1 Acinetobacter sp. CFCC 11171
CTTCATTTAAAGCCGAAATACAAAAATCCACCTCCATACTAATCGATACCCTATGCGCAAGTACCTTGCGGCTATGCCAATCAATCACAGCACATAAATAAACAAAGCCTTTTGCCATAGGGATATACGTTATATCCGTAGACCACACTTGATTACTGCGCTGAATAGCCAATCCTTTGAGCAGATATGGATATTTACGGTGAGCTTGATTAGCCTGGCTTAAATTTGGTTTGCAATATAACGCCTGAATACCCATTTTCTTCATTAAAGTACGTGTATGACGTCGTCCTATATGATGCCCTTGACGATTCAACAAATCACGCATCATACGACTGCCTGCAAAAGGATATTGCATATGTAATTCATCAATACATCGCATCAGCTTCAGATCTGATGAGCTAACAGGTTTTGGGCGATAATAATAACAACCACGAGAGACTTTCAGTAACTTAGCTTGTTTAGATACTGAAATCTGAAGTGAGTGATCGATTAACTTTTGTGGTTGAAGCGGCCCAGTTTCTTCAACACACCTTCTAAAAAATCAATTTCTAATGCCTGCTCACCGATTTTTGCATGTAACTTTTTAAGATCAATGGGAGGTTCTGATGGAGCTTTTGATTGATCGAAAGCTTGTGAGGAAGCTGAGATCAATTGATTTTTCCAGTCAATAATTTGGTTTTGATGAACATCAAACTCAGAACTCAATTCAGCAAGTGTTTTTTCTGCTTTGATCGCAGCAAGTGCTACCTTAGCCTTAAAGTCGTTTGAATGATTTCTTCTTGGTCTACGTGCCATAAAATACTCCATATATT
>NZ_LQXP01000106.1:0-768 GCF_003268405.1 Acinetobacter sp. CFCC 11171
CAATAGATTTCTTTCATAAGTCATTTTTCACTCAGCTCCAAGTTATAAATTCCAGCAATTAGATTGAATCTTAATGCTAGTCTTTTGCCTCGATTGCGATATCGCTCAGCAAGAATTTTGAAGGTTTTCAAACTGCCAAATACATGCTCAATTCCAATTCTTCTTTTATTGATTTCCTGATTATAGATTTTTAGTTCGGAATCCAGTTTACAGCGCTTCTTTGCTTTTAATGGCAACAAGCTATTTGGATACACTGTACAAATTCCCTGATAACCCTTATCCGCAAGGATAAATGCACCTGCAGGAATCTGATTCAAGTTACGTTTGAAGAGTTCGAAATCATGTACGGCACCACGACTCGTACATAAACTCAGGATTTTTTGAGTTTGATAATGAATGATGGCCTGTACTTTGAAAGTGTGGGTCTTTTTCTTGCCGCTATAGCTTTTCTTCTGTTTTTTTAGGCCTTTGGATTGGAATTTCTGTGGCATCCACGATCACAACATTCCAATCGATGCCTTCGCCCTCGGGTAAATCTTTGGGTAAATTAAAGAGATTGGACCGAATCAGGCAGTCTTCAACATGACGGACAATTCTTGAGGCTGTGGGCTCTGAAAACCCGTAGCTCGTCGCAACGTGAAATAAGGTTCGGTATTCCCGCCAATAGCTTAGACAGAGCAGAACCTGGTCTTCCAGGCTTAACTTGGGCGGTCTGCCTTTGGCAGGGACATGTTTCTTCAATTGCTCAACCATCAAATAGAAAGTTGA
>NZ_LQXP01000107.1:0-745 GCF_003268405.1 Acinetobacter sp. CFCC 11171
CATCAATACGGTCTTGTAGTGCATCTTTATCCGCGCTGTCTGGCAAAGCATCCACTGCATTTTGGGCTGCATCTTTGGCGTCTTGCGCATTTTTTAAGGCAACTTCTAAAGCAGCTTTTTCTTCAGGTGTGATTAAGCCATCTGTATTCGCATCAGTGAGTGCATCTTCTGCTGCTTGATAGGCATCTTCTGCTGCTTCAACAAGATCTGTGGCTAAATCAACTGGATTTTCTGTGCTGTCATCAACTCCGTTTTCATTGGCATCGTTGACTGCTGGAATAGTGATATCCGTCAACGCATCAATACGGTCTTGGAAGCCATCTTTGGCATCTTGCACGGCTGCAGGTGCCGACGGTAAAGCATCGACCGCATCTTGCGCTGCATCTTTGGCATCTTGTGCCGCTTTGAGTGCTTCTTCAAGTGCGGCTTTTTCTGTTGGGGTGATTAAGCCATTCGATTCTGCATCTGCTAAAGCATCTTCTGCTGCTTGGTACGCATCTTCTGCCGCTTTTACTGCCGCTTCTGCATCGGCAATTTGTGCTTCAACTGCATCATCAATACCGTTGTTGTTGCTGTCCGTCACCGCTGGAATCACGATATCTGTCAACGCATCAATACGGTCTTGTAGTGCATCTTTATCCGCGCTGTCTGGCAAAGCATCCACTGCATTTTGGGCTGCATCTTTGGCGTCTTGTGCATCTTTTAATGCATCTTCTAAGGTCGCTTTTTCTTCAGGCGTGATTAG
>NZ_LQXP01000108.1:0-742 GCF_003268405.1 Acinetobacter sp. CFCC 11171
CCTTTGATTTAATGGTTGAACAACTGAAAATGCATGTTCCTGCTAAAGGTAGACCAACTAAATTGAGCCTAGAAGATCAAATCCTTCTGTGCTTAAGTTATTGGCGCGAATACCGAACCTTGTTCCATGTTGCAACAAGTTATGGTGTGTCAGAGCCGACTGCTTCAAGAATTGTCCGTCATGTAGAGGACTGCCTGATCAAGTCCAATTTATTTAATTTACCGAAGCATTTGCCTGAGGGCAAAGGCATCGACTGGAACGTGGTGATTGTTGATGCCACAGAAATTCCAATACAAAGACCTAAAAAAACAGAAGAAAAGCTATAGTGGCAAAAAGAAGGCACATACTTTCAAAGTCCAGGCCATCATTCATTATAGAACTCAGCAAATTATGAGTTTATGCACTGATCGTGGTGCTGTACATGATTTCGAACTCTTCAAACGAAACTTACATCAGATTCCGGCAGGTGCCTTTATCCTTGCAGATAAAGGCTATCAAGGGATTTACGCAGTGTATCCAAATAGCTTGTTGCCATTAAAAGCAAAAAAGCGCTGTAAATTGGATCCTGAACTAAAAATCTATAATCAAGAAATCAACAAAAGAAGAATTGGGGTTGAGCATGTATTTGGTAGTTTAAAAACTTTCAAAATCCTTGCCGAGCGATATCGTAATCGAGGAAAAAGACTGGGCTTAAGATTCAATTTAATTGCAGGAATCTATAATTTAGAGCTGAGCAAAAAAT
>NZ_LQXP01000109.1:0-739 GCF_003268405.1 Acinetobacter sp. CFCC 11171
ACGATCTCACCACGGTTTGAAAGTTCAACTGCTGTTTCTTTTAAGAAATCAGTGTTTGGTAACAAACCGATTTGTACAAAGATACCTGCCAATTCAATCGTTTTGATTTCATCAGTTGCACGGTCTTTGTAGTTCAATGCAGTCACTTGTGAACCATCACCGACCACTTCTGTAGACAATGCATTCATGATCACAGTGGTATTCGGTAAGCTGTTTAACTTGTCTTGAAGGACTTGGTCAGCACGAAGCTTAGTATCAAACTCAACAAGTGTTACATGTTCTACAATACCAGCAAGGTCAATCGCCGCTTCGACACCTGAGTTACCACCACCGATCACTGCAACACGTTTACCTTTAAACAATGGACCGTCACAGTGTGGACAGTATGCAACACCACGAGTACGGTATTCTTGTTCACCCGGAACGTTCATTTCTCTCCAGCGTGCACCTGTTGAAAGAATCACTGTTTTAGATTCAAGTTTTGCACCATTCTCTAAAGTCACTTCAACCAAGCCATTGGCTGTTTCATCTGCACCTTTGATGTCAGATACACGTTGCAAGTTCATGATGTCCACACCGTACTCACGTACATGTGCTTCCATTTCAGCAGCAAACTTAGGACCTTGTGTCTTTTGAATCGACGTGAAGTTTTCAATGTCCATGGTATCCATGACCTGACCGCCCATGCGTTCAGCCACGATACCGGTTTTAATGCCTTTACGTGCTGCATAGATTGCAG
>NZ_LQXP01000110.1:0-723 GCF_003268405.1 Acinetobacter sp. CFCC 11171
AGCACTTTCTTAAATTCTTCTTTTTTTCCAAAACCAATCAAACGTAGAATAGCCATTTGAACATAGTCCAAACCGTAGCGAAATAAACTTACTGAAAGTCGTCCATGCTTCTTTATTTTTATCGCTTTTTTCCGATCATGTTGCCATTCACCTGTTAAATAGCACCAACAGAAACCGATAGCTAGCACTGCTATCAATTTCTTGACTCGTCTAGGGTCTGTTAAACGAGTATTTTCAAGATTGAATCCACGTCCTTTGAGACAACTAAATAACGTTTCGATTTCCCAGCGTAATGCATAATCACGAATAGCAGAAGCATTAAACATAGGAGAAACAACAAGTAAAAGTTCTCCATCTTCTAATCGTAGCGCACTAATATACAGTTTCACTCGACCAACCCAAATACGTCGTTTACGACATTCAGTTTGACCAACTTGAAGATGACGAAATAAATCACTAATTTTATGATTCTTGGCTAAGTGATTGGTCACAATAAAGTTTTTTTAACACGTATACAGAAGTTAATGTCATTTTCAATTAACCATGTAAACCATTTCTCACCGATAAATTCTCTGTCTGCAAACACATTCACAATACGATCTTTACCAAAAATGGAGATAAAGCGTTGAATCAAAGCAATACGCTCTTTTGTATC
The DNA here is from genome assembly GCF_003268405.1 of Acinetobacter sp. CFCC 11171. NCBI lineage: Bacteria > Pseudomonadati > Pseudomonadota > Gammaproteobacteria > Moraxellales > Moraxellaceae > Acinetobacter > Acinetobacter sp. CFCC 11171. The sequence goes on from NZ_LQXP01000110.1 coordinate 656, forward strand.
TGAATTTCCACGTTTATTGAGCAATGTCCAAACAATAGGTATCGATATTCCACGATAGACGATGGCTA
>NZ_LQXP01000111.1:0-577 GCF_003268405.1 Acinetobacter sp. CFCC 11171
TCCAGTATGGAAAACACCAATTTAAGCTTTGGGATAGCTACGGTTTAAGCAAATACACGTTAAAAACAGGTTCATTTGTAGAGGATAGCCGTGGGCGTTGGTATGTATGTCTTGTTGTTGAATCGCCTAAGCAAGATAAATCGACAGCAACCAAAGCGATTGGTATTGATCTAGGCTTAAAAGATATTGCCACCTGTTCTGATGGCACTGTAATTTCAAATCCAAAATTCTATCGAAAATATGAGCAGAAATTAGGTATTGCTCAGAGAGCCAGGAATAAGAAGCGTGTTCGTGCATTACACGCCAAGATTGCAAATAGTCGAAAAGATCATTTGCATAAAGCAAGCACCAAGCTTGTGAATGAAAATGCATTGATTATTGTAGGTGACTTGAGTGCTAAAAAATTAGTAAAAACCAAAATGGCAAAATCTGTTTTGGATACAGGATTTTCTGCACTAAAAACAATGCTCAAGTATAAATGCGAGAACGCAGGCGTATTGTTTGAAGAAGTCCAAGAAGCCTATACCACCCAAATCTGTTCGTGCTGCGGTGAGATCACCTCAAGTAGTCCAAAAGG
>NZ_LQXP01000112.1:0-488 GCF_003268405.1 Acinetobacter sp. CFCC 11171
TAATTATGAAAGAAGTCTAATGAAAATTCAGTTTAACTATGATCAAATAGAAAGCATATCCATTAACAATACAAAAAGTCACTATAAACTATTACCTGTCGGTAATGAATATTTATTAAGGATTGTATTCAAACACAATCAAAATCTTTTTAATCTACTCCAAAACACCATTAAACCTGTTATGTCTTTTTCTAAATTTCATTTAGATACCTTCGCAAACCATCAAATTTTAGAAATATATTTATTATTCCAAATTATAATTCCTTTAGATCAAGAGAAACGTATAACTACGCTTAAAAATTTAAATCTACAAAATTTGACGATAAAGCAAATCAGCAACCTAGATGATATAAAAAACTTCAAAAATAACCGCTATTTAAGAAAAAATTTCTAGACTTGAACAATAAAAAAACATTCAAATGGTCATTTCATCAAATCTGCTTGACCACTTTAAAATTCATCCCTAAAATGCGCATCAGATTCTCCAA
>NZ_LQXP01000113.1:0-479 GCF_003268405.1 Acinetobacter sp. CFCC 11171
GCCATTATGTTAAATATAGATTCTTTACCAGTTTTAAGTAATATTGGATAAACTCATCCAGCTCTCATTTTTTTATAAGATTTATTAATATGAATTACAAAAAAAATATTTTTTTATTCTTAATACTAGCATTTTCATTTAGTTATTCATTCGCCCAAGTTCCTAATTTTGACAAAACACTAGCATCAGCAGCTCAAGGGAATCCATCTGCACAAAGAGTCCTTGGGCTAATGTATCTCAATGGTCAGGGCGTACAGAAAGATGATGCCAAAGCGGTTGCATGGTTTTTAAAAGCAGCAGCTCAAGGGGATGTAGATGCGCAATTTAACCTTGGGGGAATGTATGCTAATGGTCAGGGCGTACAGAAAGATGATACCAAACTGGTTGAATGGTATAGCAAGGCAGCTGCTCAAGGATATGCACCAGCCCAAAATAATCTTGGGCTAATGTATCTCAACGGTCGAGGTGTACAGAAAGAC
>NZ_LQXP01000114.1:0-473 GCF_003268405.1 Acinetobacter sp. CFCC 11171
GCCATCTGTATTGGCTTCGTTAAGTGCATCTTCGGCTGCTTGATAGGCATCTTCTGCTGCATCGACTAAGTCATTCGCTAGATCCAGTGGGTTTTCTGTGCTGTCATCAACACCGTTTTCATTGGCATCGTTGACCGTTGGAATGCTGATGTCCGTCAAGGCATCAATGCGATCTTGGAAACCATCTTTGGCATCTTGCACTGCTGCAGGTGCCGATGGTAAAGCATCGACCGCTTCTTGGGCTGCGTCTTTGGCATCTTGTGCCGCTTTTAACGCAGCTTCAAGTTCGGCTTTTTCGGTTGGGGTGATTAGGCCATTTGCATTGGCTTCATCTAGTGCATCTTCTGCGGCTTGGTAGGCATCTTCTGCCGCTTTTACTGCCGCTTCTGCATCGGCAATTTGTGCTTCAACTGCATCATCAATGCCGTTGTTGTTGCTGTCAGTCACCGCTGGAATCACGATATCCGTTAACG
>NZ_LQXP01000115.1:0-429 GCF_003268405.1 Acinetobacter sp. CFCC 11171
TTTTTAAGGAATGGCAAAAAAAGAGCCCACTTTTTGCAGCGAGCTTAAGTTTGGACTTAAGTGGCTTAAAAAAAGAGTATGACGTTCGACCATTCATGATGCAAGTAATGAAACCGACTATGATTTTATTACTCGCTTACTACGCAGTGAAGGCATTCATTGGTTGGTTGATGAAGCTCAATCTTTTGTAACATCGTCTGCGGCACCCATCGCAGCCCAAAAGCTACGTTTGATTGATGATAATAGTCAATATCAAGCTTTGGAGCGACGTAATATCCGTTTTCATCGCAGTAGTGCGACTGAAAAAAATGACAGTATGACCAGTTTTATCGGTCAGCGCAGTCTGCAACCGACGTCGGTACATGTGCAGCGGTGGCAAGCGGATGTGCTTGAACAGGACGAGGGTGGTGGTGCAGTACAAAGCAAGCA
>NZ_LQXP01000116.1:0-409 GCF_003268405.1 Acinetobacter sp. CFCC 11171
CTAATACATACAAGTTGTATTTCGCGTCGCAAACTTAATTGCCACAGTTAGAGTCTCGTGAACTTAATCACTGTACAGCTTCAATTAGATTCATATACCAAAACGCTTGATTCAGTTAATTTCGCTAGTAACTCATTTCATTCAACTTTCACAATTGCTTGTTAGGTTAAATCAAACGAGTATGAACAAATTATTTCAACTCAAATATATTCTGTTAATGATTTTTCCAGCCTTCGTCAGGTCAGGAAACTGTGATAAATCACAGAGCTTAATAACAATGAAGCGAATCATACGCCACTTTGTTGCTAAGCTCTATAACCTAAACACTTGATCGCTTAAGGACTAAGCTAACAATCGTTTGATTGTTTATTTTAGCTTCGTTCTCTATACATTGCGTAGCAATGTATGG
>NZ_LQXP01000117.1:0-402 GCF_003268405.1 Acinetobacter sp. CFCC 11171
TAAATCTCAACCTAGAAGAAGAACGCCTGCAAGAACAACAGGTTCAACAGATCGACAACGCATATGATGACTTCATCCGGTGCCAAGATATTTATGCAGAATTTGCCAATCAGTTTTACACCATTCAAAGCAATGCTGCTGATAATCAAAAGCAGATTGAATCAAATCTCACCAAGACAAAACGATGGTTAGCAGAAAACAAAAGCGATTTTTACCTACATACCAATAATTTGTTTTATGACTCTTACCATCATACTTACAGAGATATAAAAAAACCTGATTTTTATGCGACTGAAAAATCAGTAGAACAGGCAAAAAATGAGAACTGGAGAGAATACGCAACCGAGGTCGAACAACTTGCTAAAGAATACGATATTGAGAATGTCGTCCAACGCTTAGGTC
>NZ_LQXP01000118.1:0-402 GCF_003268405.1 Acinetobacter sp. CFCC 11171
GGCCTAAGCGTTTGACGACATTCTCAATATCGTATTCTTTAGCAAGTTGTTCGACCTCGGTTGCGTATTCTCTCCAGTTCTCATTTTTTGCCTGTTCTACTGATTTTTCAGTCGCATAAAAATCAGGTTTTTTTATATCTCTGTAAGTATGATGGTAAGAGTCATAAAACAAATTATCGTTACGTAGGTAAAAATCGCTTTTGTTTTCTGCTAACCATCGTTTTGTCTTGGTGAGATTTGATTCAATCTGTTTTTGATTATTAGCAGCATTGCTTTGAATGGTGTAAAACTGACTAGCAAATTCTGCATAAATATCCTGGCAACGAATGAAGTCATCATATGCGTTGTCAATCTGTTGAACCTGTTGTTCTTGCAGGCGTTCTTCTTCTAGGTTGAGATGTT
>NZ_LQXP01000119.1:0-395 GCF_003268405.1 Acinetobacter sp. CFCC 11171
TGTATTATGTTAATTTTAGAAAAAATTAAAAATTACTGAAGTTCAGCAAGTATTAACTTAGCTTGGACAACTCCATTATTTGCTGATTTTCTAAGCCAGTTTAATGCCTCTACTCGATTCTTCGATAATCCATTACTCCCATTTAAATAGCTTTGACCAATATTGAACTGAGCCGTTGCGTTACCGTTATTTGCCGCTTTAAAATACCATTCAACTGCTTTGGTAGCATCTTTCTGTATACCTCGACCGTACTCATACATTAGCCCAAGGTTATTTTGCGCAGATGGATCGCCCTGAGCAGCTGCCTTGCTATACCATTCAAATGCTTTGACATCATCTTTCTGTACACCTCGACCGTTGAGATACATTAGCCCAAGGGCTCTTTGCGCAGATGG
>NZ_LQXP01000120.1:0-384 GCF_003268405.1 Acinetobacter sp. CFCC 11171
TGTTTGAACAACTAAAAGCGTATTTATAAGTGATATTCCGCTCTAGTTAAGCCACCTTGTTTTGTTGGGGTAGCTGATCATAGTAAAACTCATTTGGTGTCATTTTGTCTAGACTCGAATGAGGTCGTTTCAGATTATAAAACTCAAAATATGCACTCAATTGCTTTTTCGCATCTGTGACACTGCTATAAGCTTTGAGATACACCTCTTCATATTTAACGCTCCGCCATAATCGTTCAACCATCACATTATCTACCCATCGACCTTTACCATCCATACTGATTTGAATGCCATTTGATTTCAATACATCAATAAATGCATCACTAGTGAACTGACTGCCTTGGTCTGTATTCAATATTTCAGGTGATCCATATTTTTCAATCG
>NZ_LQXP01000121.1:0-353 GCF_003268405.1 Acinetobacter sp. CFCC 11171
TGATATACGCTGAATTATCAGGAGACTTTCCCTTGGGAGATTCTAGGCAGCCAACTTATAAAAGTCTTCGGCCATTTGATTTGGTGTCTTAAAACCCAAACCCTTTTGAATTCTTCGATGATTATAAAATAACTCAATGTATTTTATAATATCTGCTTTGGCTTCTTCTCTGGTTTGATAGTTGTAATGATGCACTAACTCATTTTTCAGTATTCCCCAAAAGCTTTCAATCGGTGCATTATCGTAACAGTCTCCGCGCTTGCTCATTGAACCTTGAAAACCATATTGCTCAAGTATATTTCGATATTCATGGCTGCAATATTCACTTCCTCTGTCTGAATGCACAATCAGTT
>NZ_LQXP01000122.1:0-340 GCF_003268405.1 Acinetobacter sp. CFCC 11171
CTTTGTTATCGGATATGTCGTGCTGGTCATAGCTCACATATAAGCGAAGCAATGTACCTTGCAGTGATTCAATAATCACTTGAGAATTTTCTAAAAAGTTTTGAGCGGTTTTATTGGTTTGTTTAGGCATGAGATGCGCTCCTTGATGCGAGCTCCCCGTGATTTTCAGCCGATTGATTCCACACCGATTTGTGTGGAAATTGGGGCTGGTAAAGGTAAACACGCATTATTATTTTCAGCCAATCACCCTGAATTTCAATTGATTGCTGTTGAGCGTACACGTGAAAAAATTTGTGGCAATGCAAAAGCAGCATCAACTTGAGGGGCAAAACAATTTAAC
>NZ_LQXP01000123.1:0-336 GCF_003268405.1 Acinetobacter sp. CFCC 11171
AATGCATCTTCGTCAGATTGCATTACTGTGATAAATCACAGAGATTATCAAGTGGTGCGTATCATAACGCTTGTACTTGTTAATCTCTAGGATCTAATCACTTGATCGCTTAGGAACTAAACAACATCGCTGCCGTATGATCATATACTGCGCGAAGCGTAGCTTCTTGCTTAAATTTCAAGTAAAAGCAGTGCTTTTATGATCTTGAAATTTGGTGGAGACTAGGAGAGTCGAACTCCTGACCTCCTGCGTGCAAAGCAGGCGCTCTACCAACTAAGCTAAGTCCCCAGCTTATCAATAAGTCAATGTCTCTGATTTTCCGTACTTCGTCAGTAG
>NZ_LQXP01000124.1:0-327 GCF_003268405.1 Acinetobacter sp. CFCC 11171
TCAAAGGTCACTGTGCCTTGAGCTTCGCCGCCTTTGCCATCAGTTACCGTGTATGTCACGTCAGGAACCGAACCGGTATAACCTGCTTCAGGCGTAAACGTTAAATTACCATCTTTATCAACGGTGATTGTTCCTACGCCTGGAAGTTCAGCCGTTTCACCTGGCTGATAAGTTTTATCCCCAACAGTGAAGTCTTTTAACACTAATGGATCATTTTCAGGGTCAGTATCGTTTGTAAGGATGTTCTTCTCCACTGGCGTACCGTGCTCCGTGGTCACGGTATCATTTTCAGCAACTGGTGGCTTATTCGGTGCAGCTGGAACATCT
>NZ_LQXP01000125.1:0-326 GCF_003268405.1 Acinetobacter sp. CFCC 11171
GATGTTCACGACCAGACTCATCAATGAAAAAGGCGAATTAGGAAAGAAACAAAGAATCTTCAACGACCATGGTCCCGAGATCCTGAAGGACAGCCGAGCAACTTTTGCCAATGTTGTAAACACAGTATTGGAAAATGCCGGACTAGACGAACGCATCGACCACCGGAGTTACAAGGATCAGGGCTTAGACTTTCTTGAACCCACTCATCATGAAGGGCATGAAGCTACAGCACTTCGCAGACAATATGACGAGGAACAAAAAAGACCGCTTGAAGAACGTAACACTGAAATTGTGCTGCCAAGAATTGCACTTGAAAATGATGCAA
>NZ_LQXP01000126.1:0-326 GCF_003268405.1 Acinetobacter sp. CFCC 11171
TGGCTTCATTTTCAAGTGCAATTCTTGGTAGCACAATTTCAGTGTTACGTTCGTCAAGCGGTCTTTTTTGTTCCTCATCATATTGTCTGCGAAGTGCTGTAGCTTCATGCCCTTCATGATGGGTGGGTTCAAGAAAGTCTAAGCCCTGATCCTTGTAACTCCGGTGGTCGATGCGTTCATCTAGTCCAGCATTTTCCAATACTGTGTTTACAACATTGGCAAAAGTTGCTCGGCTGTCCTTCAGGATCTCGGGACCATGGTCGTTGAAGATTCTTTGTTTCTTTCCTAATTCGCCTTTTTCATTGATGAGTCTGGTCGTGAACATG
>NZ_LQXP01000127.1:0-325 GCF_003268405.1 Acinetobacter sp. CFCC 11171
GCAAAATAATGGGATTGAACGACCAACGATAAAACCCACTTTCTGGCAAAAGCTAAAACGAGAGTACGTTCACTCTTTCGATACCCTGCATGATTTTAATGATGATATGAAACCTATCCTTGTCGAAAAACGGGCAGATGATCTCAAAATTGAACAAGAAAGAATGCAGCAAGTACGCCAAGCGGAAGTGGATCGCCAACGAAAAATTGAAAATGATCGCAGAGAAAGTGAATTTAGAGAGCAATTACGTAAAGAACGAGAGCAAAGAGAACAACGCTATGAACAAGATAGACGCGAACGAGAACATTTGGCATTTCTAAGACGG
>NZ_LQXP01000128.1:0-324 GCF_003268405.1 Acinetobacter sp. CFCC 11171
ATCTTTCTGTACACCTCGACCGTTGAGATACATTAGCCCAAGGGCTCTTTGCGCAGATGGATCACCCTGAGCAGCTGCCTTGCTATACCACGCAAATGCTTTGACATCATCTTTCTGTACGCCCTGACCATTGAGATACATTAGCCCAAGGTTAAATTGCGCATCTACATCTCCTTGAGTAGCTGCCTTGCTATACCATTCAAATGCTTTGACATCATCTTTCTGTACACCTCGACCGTACTCATACATTTCCCCAAGGTTAAATTGCGCAGATGGATCGCCCTGAGCAGCTGCCTTGCTATACCATTCAAATGCTTTGACATC
>NZ_LQXP01000129.1:0-324 GCF_003268405.1 Acinetobacter sp. CFCC 11171
GGAAAATAATGGGATTGAACGACCAACGATAAAACCCACGTTTTGGCAGAAGCTAAAACGAGAGTACGTTCATTCATTCGATACCCTACATGATTTTAATGATGATATGAGTCCCCTCCTTAAAGCAAAACGGGCAGATGATCTCAAAATTGAACAAGAAAGAATGCAGCAAGTACGCCAAACGGAAGTAGATCGCCAACGAAGAATTGAAAATGATCGCAGAGAAAGTGAATTTAGAGAGCAATTACGTAAAGAACGAGAGCAAAAAGAACAACGCTATGAACAAGAAAGACACGAACGAGAACATTTGGCATTTTTAAAACG
>NZ_LQXP01000130.1:0-315 GCF_003268405.1 Acinetobacter sp. CFCC 11171
CATATCCATTGGCATATTTGATAGCCACCTTTTTAAAGGGAACCCATCCCAAAGAGCGCCTTGCTGATTTTTTATTGCTGACACGCCATTTCAGCTTTGCCTTTTTAAATTGCTTTCTTCGGGTGACTAATTCTTCAGTTACAGCCTGAATGGTTTGACTATGTAAATTACATTCTTTGGATGTGCCTTTCGTATATTTGGCAATATCAAAAGCAGAGAGAAATTCACCTTTCCGCTTCAAATGCCTAAACCCTAAATCATTGACATAATTCCAGACGAAGTTCACTTCTGATGCTAGTTGGTCTAACACCTTGC
>NZ_LQXP01000131.1:0-315 GCF_003268405.1 Acinetobacter sp. CFCC 11171
GGTAATGTCGTGTCAACGACATAGCCCTTATCAGATGTCACTGTCGCAGGGTTGCCTGCGACATCATGCACCACCACACTGCCTGCGATTGATTTGTCGCCGTCAGCCACCAACTCACTACCTGCAACATCAACACTCCAACTACCGCCTGCTTGAACATCAGTCGTGTATGTTTTCTCGTTGATGGTCAGAGTGACGGTATCGCCCACGGTAAATTCACCAGTCACCTTACCGGTCAACGTCACATCTGTTCCTGCCTCCGCAGCATTCACAATGTTGTCCGCTGTAACCGCATCAATGCTGAGCGTCGCTGTC
>NZ_LQXP01000132.1:0-314 GCF_003268405.1 Acinetobacter sp. CFCC 11171
CCAAGAATTGGAAAAACAGCAGAAAAATGAGCCTAAAAAACCAGAAAATGAAAATAACAACGATTACCGACCTTGGTGAATGCTGTTTAAACGCAAAAAAATAGGGTTTTTAGCGATGTTTTGCTAAACCACAGTAGATTTATAGTTGAGTTAAGAAAAAACTCTTAAATCGCAAATGAGAGCATTTAGCGAGTGTCTACGAGCGAACTACAGGGATCTAAATTTTTTCACCTGTTTTTCCCTGATTACAGGCTCCCCTGTGTATCAAGAACTCAGAATCAGAGCATCCCGAATGGGTGCGAACTGATTACGGT
>NZ_LQXP01000133.1:0-308 GCF_003268405.1 Acinetobacter sp. CFCC 11171
GAATATTTTATGCAGCAGTGAGTTCCGTAATTTTCTTTTTCAACACTGATACTTGTACGGCTGAAGATCGAAAGCTATTTCTGCATCTGCATTGAAGGCTGTTAATACCTCGGCTTTTGGAGCTGTTTTTTTAGCCCCTATGATTAACCACGATTGTTTAACTAATATGAACAAAGTCGTGAAACATTGGTCAAAGAATAGGCGTGAAACATGAAAAATCATAAAAAAAGCCCAATCGGGTGTGATTGGGCTATAAACTAGAAATTACAGCATTGATTTCTAAGGAAAATTATAACAATGTTATTCCC
>NZ_LQXP01000134.1:0-309 GCF_003268405.1 Acinetobacter sp. CFCC 11171
TGAGAGTATAATTAAGCACTGCTTAGTTCTACTCGCAAGAACTCAGATATGATCTGTTAATAACTCATTTGGTAGAAAACTTAGCACGAAGAGCACTGCTCTGAGATTAGACTAAGCAAGTATCCATAAACAGTTGTGCTGGCGACAATAGCAAGAGTGAACCACCTGATCCCTTCCCGAACTCAGAAGTGAAACCTCTTAGCGCTGATGGTAGTGTGGGGTTACCCATGTGAGAGTAAGTCATCGCCAGCTCATTATTCGAAACACCCCCTACTAAGTGCAAGGGGGTGTTTTTTTATGGGAGGAAAA
>NZ_LQXP01000135.1:0-304 GCF_003268405.1 Acinetobacter sp. CFCC 11171
TGAGCAAGACTTAAAGCACTGCTTTAAGGCGAAGCGCAAGGCAAACGAACGTGAGTGAGTGCGCAGGCTATAATCTGATACATCGAATCACAAATGATAAGCTGGGGACTTAGCTTAGTTGGTAGAGCGCCTGCTTTGCACGCAGGAGGTCAGGAGTTCGACTCTCCTAGTCTCCACCACGAATTCATTTGCAAAACACTGTTTTGAAAATGAATGAGGTTGAATGTCTAAGTGGTAACCAGTTGGTTGACTAGATTATAGAATTTAGTAAGAAGTTAGCGTAATATGCGCGTCTTATTAAATT
>NZ_LQXP01000136.1:0-278 GCF_003268405.1 Acinetobacter sp. CFCC 11171
AGCTTAATAACAATGAAGCGAATCATACGCTACTTTGTTGCTAAGCTCTATAACCTAAACACTTGATCGCTTAAGGACTAAGCTAACAATCATTTGATTGTTTATTTTAGCTTCGTTCTTTATACATTCCGAAGGAATGTATGGTGGAGACTAGGAGAGTCGAACTCCTGACCTCCTGCGTGCAAAGCAGGCGCTCTACCAACTAAGCTAAGTCCCCAGCTTATCAATAAGTCAATGTTTCTGATTACTTCACTCTGCAATTGCTTGCTTGTCGTTAG
>NZ_LQXP01000137.1:0-271 GCF_003268405.1 Acinetobacter sp. CFCC 11171
GTGGAATTTGCCATTTTTTCACCGTATTGAAGATCTTTCCTAGAAAACTATAGGCTGATTTACTGTTCCGTCTAGCGGAAAGGTAAAAGTCAATCGTATGACCCCGTTGATCAACTGCACGATACAGGTAAGTCCATCGCCCCTTCACTTTGATATAAGTCTCATCCATATGCCATGAATGTAAATCTGTAGGATTACGCCAATACCAGCGTAACCGTTTTTCCATTTCTGGAGCATAACGCTGAACCCAACGATAAATTGTACTGTGATC
>NZ_LQXP01000138.1:0-266 GCF_003268405.1 Acinetobacter sp. CFCC 11171
TATAAATACCATTAGTGGTTTCAATCCCTTGGATATAAGCACCTAAAATCATACCTTGGAAGAATGATGCCAAGATCGAGCCCCAAATAAACGCTTGATCCCATAAATGTTTGGTGCGGTTCGCTTTAAAACGAAACTCAAAGGCGACACCACGGAAAATCAGTGAGATGACCATTAAGATAATCGGCATATACAGCGCAGAAAGCACAGTCGAATACACCAATGGAAATGCCGCAAATAAGCCTGCGCCCCCTAAAACCATCCAA
>NZ_LQXP01000139.1:0-265 GCF_003268405.1 Acinetobacter sp. CFCC 11171
GCTACTGAGGGAATCTCAATTGATTTCTTTTCCTAAGGGTACTGAGATGTTTCACTTCCCCTCGTTCGCCTCATAAACCTATGTATTCAGTTTATGATACCCGCCTTATAGCGGGTGGGTTTCCCCATTCAGAAATCTCCGGATCACAGGATATTTGCCGCCTCCCCGGAGCTTATCGCAGGCTATTACGTCTTTCATCGCCTCTGACTGCCAAGGCATCCACCACATGCACTTAATTACTTGACTATACAACCCCAAACAGTCG
>NZ_LQXP01000140.1:0-224 GCF_003268405.1 Acinetobacter sp. CFCC 11171
TCCGCTTTAGCTTGCCATGATCACATTCAATCACGTTATTTTTATACTTAATCTGCCTGTGCTCAAGGTCTGGTGGACATTTACCTTCCCGTTTTAACCGTGATAAAGCACGTCCATATGTGGGTGCTTTATCCGTGTTGATCACTTGTGGAATTTGCCACTTCTTCACATTATTTAAAATTTTTCCAAGAAAACAATATGCTGATTTGGTATTACGTCTAGAA
>NZ_LQXP01000141.1:0-220 GCF_003268405.1 Acinetobacter sp. CFCC 11171
TTTTTTTATTGGTGGTGGGTGTGATTGATTACACAATTGGTGAGGAAAAAGTTGAAGTGTGTTAAATTTTTCTTGAAAAGTGAGGTAATTCAGAGCATATTAGTCAACATTAAGTAATTCTCCACATTTTTACTTAATTCCAGTTTATCACCTGCATTTTCCCCAAAGTGCAGGTTTTTTTATTTTCAAAATTTGCCGAACGTATTACGGCACACAAAGA
>NZ_LQXP01000142.1:0-213 GCF_003268405.1 Acinetobacter sp. CFCC 11171
TTTGATCCTACAAGTAGATCAACCAACATTACAGTTTAGAGCTTCGTGAATTTAATCACTGTACAGCTTCAATTAGATTCATATACCAAAACGCTTGATTCAGTTAATTTCGCTAGTAACTCATTTCATTCAACTTTCACAATTGCTTGTTAGGTTAAATCAAACGAGTATGAACAAATTATTTCAACTCAAATATATTCTGTTAATGATTTT
>NZ_LQXP01000143.1:0-213 GCF_003268405.1 Acinetobacter sp. CFCC 11171
GGCACTGTTGCAAATAGAGATTTGAGTCGATGATGTTCCCTTTAAAAAGTACTTAGAGACCGAAAACCCTGTTGATTAGACACACTTCACCCTGAGGCTGACCATAATAAAATGACGATGCTTGTCCTTTACGTAGTGCACGCATGACTTCAATACCTTTAATTGTGGCATAAGCCGTCTTCATAGATTTGAATCCTAATGTGGCCCTGATGA
>NZ_LQXP01000144.1:0-212 GCF_003268405.1 Acinetobacter sp. CFCC 11171
GACCCGGTGGCACCTTTTAACTCGGGCGCAGTTGCGATCAAGGCAGATAAGTCAAAACCCGCTTGCTCCGCTGAAATTAAGCTCGCCACAATATTTTCAATATTGAAGTGTCCCAATAATGGACTTTGCACCACAAATTCAGCTTGAGCAGTACGCAATTTAAATTGTGCGCCCGTTAAGCTGTATTGAATATCCGTCACTTGATAATCCGC
>NZ_LQXP01000145.1:0-209 GCF_003268405.1 Acinetobacter sp. CFCC 11171
GCATCAAGATATTAATATCTCGTTTTCCCTATTTCCAATTAGTTCTATCCAAAGTTAATTGGACTTTATCGAATGAAAATATATTGAAAATTAACTGAGAAATTTGACGATAATCGAAATACTGATCTGCAAAGAAGCGTTGTATACGTCGATAAAATGATTGTGGTAAGCACTTGATGGGTAAGGCTTTAGATGCAGAAGAAAGATTA
>NZ_LQXP01000146.1:0-208 GCF_003268405.1 Acinetobacter sp. CFCC 11171
CTTCGTCAGATTGCATTACTGTGATAAATCACAGAGATTATCAAGTGGTGCGTATCATAACGCTTGTACTTGTTAATCTCTAGGATCTAATCACTTGATCGCTTAGGAACTAAACAACATCGCTGCCGTATGATCATATACTGCGCGAAGCGTAGCTTCTTGCTTAAATTTCAAGTAAAAGCAGTGCTTTTATGATCTTGAAATTTGG
>NZ_LQXP01000147.1:0-205 GCF_003268405.1 Acinetobacter sp. CFCC 11171
CTAAAATATTGGCTTGTACAACATTCTGAATAAAGCAGAAATCACGACTGGTTTTCACCATCTCCATTAATGAAGACATCCTCACCAGCAATCATGACGCCGTCCATTTCGGAATTACCAGCTGCATAAGCACCGTTTGGATCTTGGCGCTGACCAAAAACATTGAATAACGTAGACCAAATTGCTTTAAAGCCATATGTTTTGT
>NZ_LQXP01000148.1:0-204 GCF_003268405.1 Acinetobacter sp. CFCC 11171
ATTGCCTACACAAACACCTTTTATACTTTATTGAAAGTTGAGGCCGTGTACGCACCTAATTTTAAATTGGATAAAAAGAAAAATTAGATAAAACTTTATACGTCATTATTGGCGACGATATTCAGCTCCATGTTTCTTGCGTTTCCATTCGCCCTCACCTAGAAACTTCATGCCTGTAGAGTCTACGAGTAGATGCAGTCCATC
>NZ_LQXP01000149.1:0-200 GCF_003268405.1 Acinetobacter sp. CFCC 11171
CGCTGTTAAGAGAAATACTCGCCTTGTGTAAGACTGCAGACCCAGAGCTCATCGTGGCGGAAAGCAAAGAGGCTGATTTAGTTCTACGCTTATTACCTGAAATACATGATTATTGTGGTGCCATTGCCTTAAAACAGCCGCTATGTAATGACATCGACTTTGATTTACTTAGTGTTTCATTATGTAACACGCCAGCCAAG
>NZ_LQXP01000150.1:0-201 GCF_003268405.1 Acinetobacter sp. CFCC 11171
CCTTTTCAGCGTTAAGATATTTAGAGTGCAGCGGTAGTTCAGTTGGTTAGAATACCGGCCTGTCACGCCGGGGGTCGCGGGTTCGAGTCCCGTCCGCTGCGCCATTTACATGATAGACCTTTTGAGGGCGCTTAGCTCAGTTGGTAGAGCGTCTGCCTTACAAGCAGAATGTCGGCGGTTCGATCCCGTCAGCGCCCACCA